>NZ_JBXBAV010000088.1:0-25554 GCF_056783245.1 Flavobacterium sp. TC780
ATCCTTTTAACATATACTACAATTGCTGATTCAGGAACTAGCATATCCAAAAGAGGAAAGTATTCCATTTTCTGCACACAAGGCTCTTCTTTCTTAGATTTTACATTGCATGATAAACACAATAAAGCTAAAATTAGATATTTTTTCATAATTACTCTTTAAAATAAGGTTCATATTCTGTTTTATGTACATACCTTGAAATTACATACCAAATTTGTTTTTTAAACTCAGGGGTAGTTTTTGTCCAGCTTATATGTTTTACCTGATACATATAGGCTCGACGCTCGATTTCATGAGGTCCAGAGAAAACAGTGTAAATAGTTTTCTTGTATTTTATAAGGTCTTCCATGTGTTGTCCTCTTTCGTGCGAGAAAAGATTTATTGCATCCCAACCCGTAATTATTTTAATGCCAAAACGCAAAAAATTAACACTTATATCTTTTTCCCCTTCTTTTAACTTTTTCGAATGAGGTGTTGCGCCTCCAAATCTTGTCAAGGCAAATGGTACTTCATCAACTTCATCTGGAATATCTGTAATAGCCTTATATTTCAGTTCGTTTAAATCATAACCCGCATCAGTATAATAGTGGCTTAGAATTTTTTGAGCAAGACCTACTTTTGTGTCGTTAGGTAAATCAGTTATTATAGTGCCGTATTTTGTTCCTGCTCTTAAATTTACAATATTTCCAGTTCCCGTAAACGAAACTTGTTTGTCTAAAAAATCTTTGGGAATATTACTCATAGAATATGGATTTCCAAAGTATTGTGACCAATAACATAAATTTTTTTCTGGCTATTTGCAGTTGAGCCTAAATAATTTCCTTGGGTGTCAAAATAATCCCCATCTACATTTGGGGTAATCTTTAATGTTACGTTTTGAAAACGAGTATCTCCATTAATTGATTTAATTCTTAAAATTCTTTCCATTTGGTTGCTTTTTATAAGGCTTGTATTTTTACTTCTTCTTTTAGTTCCGCAATACCTTCGGCATTTACTTTACCAGTATAAGTGATTTCTTTAGTATCCGTTTTAACGTCTTTTCCGTTTGCTTCATCAACAATTATAGTTACTGTTTCCCCCAGATTGTAGTTAACAGTTTTTACCAAAAGACTTGCTTTTTCACCGATGCCCGCTTCATTTATAGAGTCTTTCATTTTTGCACACATCCATTTTATCTCAGTAATCCCTTTGGATTCTTGCGGTACTATTTTTACAGGTTGTACAATAGTTTCTTTAGGTAAAAACACTCTAGGTTCAGATATTGATATGATTTGGTACATGGGTAAGGTTCCATCAGATGCAAACTGTTCGGAATACGAAATACAATATGCTTTTTTAAATTTAATATCTTTATACTTACTCATTCTATCGGCTTTATAAAATGTAATAACACCATCTTTTGGGTCACTGCTAAGTATCCATTCTAATAATCGGTACTACTGTCCGACTCAATTACCAAATCAAAACAAAAAGGACCTGGCCATCCTGATGGTGTTCCCCAAGAATTTACATATTGACTTGTTTGATGATAAAATGCGAGTAATTCATATTCTATCTTATCTAATTTTAATATTCCTAAAACAGCCATATTTTTATTGTATCAATTATTTATTAAAGTCAAAAAAACATTTGTATGAAACTCATGTATTCAAATATAATAATATTTTTCAGACAAAAAAATATTAAGTAAAAAGACTACCAAAAAAAGAAAAACCATTAAACGTATTGTTCGTTTAATGGTTTTTCTTTTTTTATCGATATGATTTTGTTATTTTGACTGAAAATCGATTTTAAGACGGTTTCTTATTAAAAACGAATATTTATCTTTCCTGCCGTCTAATACCTTTTTAAAAAGCTTTATTTTAATTTCATCGTCATTAAGTAGTTAGAAAGTTTATTTGCAGAGGTTAATTTTGTATTTTTAAGCAAATTTACTTTTGGATTCTCAATACACGTATAATAAAATTGCGATTAATTAAAGCGTTAGTTGGATTGTCTGATTTCTTGGCAGGTTTCATCATAATTTTATTCTATTGATAATATTACATATCCTTCTTGCAAATCCCTAACATTAGTATCATCAAATACATTCGTTATCGTCCTTTCATATTTCCAGTTTGAAGAGCTTTCCCATTCTAGTACGTAAATCGAATAGTATCTCCAACTTTATAATCTTTGTCATTTTTTCTTAGTTCCCAATTTTTTTTACCTATAAAATGAAGTTGTGCAAATTCATATTTAATTTTTAAGTCATGTACCATAACTATTAGTTTTATGAGTTCTTTATCTAACGCTATTTTTTTGCAAAGGATTCCCTGTATTCCTGCAATTTGATTTTTAACTCTTCAGAAAGAATAAATCCATCAGGTACTCCATTTCTATGATGAAAATAATAGCTTCAAAAGTTGATATATTTTTGGCAAATAATCGTGTCCCAACATTTATACATTTTCTGGTTTCTGAGATTATTTCGTTTATTTCATTGCGAATATAATCAGCTGTAAATTGGCTTATAAAAAGTTCTTGTAATTGCGCTTTGTTTTTAATGTAATTAAGAGTTTTAAGGTTCATAAATAAATAGTTTTGGGTTGTTAGTATATTTGATTTTATCTGTTCGTTTTTTGATTGATGATTTTATTTTGCTTTTTTCATAAACTCACTTAATTCGTGAATTCTTTTTGCTGCTGATTTAAAGAAGTCTAACTTTAAATCCAACTCTTTAATCTTGTTATTCTTCAGTTGGATAGTATTTTTTAAACTTTCTATTTCCAATTTTTGTTTTAAATAAGATATCCAGAGAGAAAAACAGAATTTCGGGAACGGTTTTAATACTCTTTTCGTTAGCAACTTTTTCAAGTTGTTTTAATTGTGCTGACGTAAAACTTCTGATGTAGGTACTTTTCTTTATCATGTTGCTGAATTGTAGATTTTTTTTAAATAGATCTGCAGCTACAGTTTTTCCTGGTTCGCAAAAAAATCTATTTTTTTAAGGGTTAGTTTGTGTTTTTAATATCCAATTATTAGACCACCTCCGATATATATAACTGGAATACCATCTTGTTTTTCTTGTGGTGATCTTGTGATTGATACGCTAAAATCATGATCGTTCGCGTGTTCGCCATCATAATCCCAAGTGGTTAGACTTGTATATTTTTTTCCGTTTCCTGCAATGGTTATTTTTTCTGGCGGTATGTTCTCTAGATCGGTTATGCAAATAGATAACCTGCGTAATCTTGATGTTTTCATAGTTGCAACTTTTATTGTGTTAGATTTTATTTTTCTTCTATTATTTCAATTTCATCAAAAATTCCCATCGGTACAAAAATTTGATTAGCAGTGTATAATTCTTTAAATGATTCAAGATTTGTATCTTCTGTAAAATAAAACGGCTGAGTACAAACAGCACCAGTAATTGACTGTTGGAAATAAATTACACCAATTCTTTTGCGTCCCCATTGGTCTGCAAAATCTTCTTTTTTTGCTTCTCTTAATTTCATAAATACATAGTTTGCCATAATCTTAGTTTTTAGAATGGTAAATCGTCTGGTCGTATTGTTGTTTTTTCTGATTTAGGATTTTGAGCACTATTGAAATTGATTTCAGATTGTTTTACGATAGGTTTTATTTCGTGTTCTATTTCTTCAATTTTAATCTCATTTATAGTGCTTATGTAAAAGTGCGGTACTGAATTACCTGCAAAGTTTTTCTTTTCTTTAGTTCGATTCTCCATTGTTTAGCTTTGCAATACAAAACAAGATTCTCACTAAACTTTTGTGAGCTACTGGACTTGTTTCCAAGTTCATCTTTGTAGTATGAAAACATAGGGGCTTTCTCTATCCATTGATTTAAGTTGGCAGTATCAGAGAAAAATTCATTGAAGAACTTTACAGTATTATCGCCAATTTGCATCATTGCATTTTTATTAATTAAAGTATCCATCGGAGCCTCTATTTTCTCCTTTTGCTGCAAATAGAACTGTATGCATTGAAGCATGAAATTGTAATCTAAATTCCATTCTTTGGAAGAATATTCTTTTGTTAAAATGTTTTTATCGTTAAAATCATCAGATATTTTTCGAGAGAATGGGTATTTATTGTCGTCTGTTTTTTCGTGGTAATAATCACTATTGTAATATACCAGTAGCCTACGCTTTGTTGATGATAACATTTCAGGTGCAAAGTTTGTGGTTGCTCCGACTTTTGCAGAATCATCAAAAGGGATATTGTATTTTACACCTCCTTTTTGATTGGCAATAAAGTTGTCCGTAATCATATTATAGAAATATTCCATAGGCTGATATGGTAATAAATCGTCAAACAGCACAAACTTCTTTTTTGGTGTCACACCGTCCATTGGAAAGTTATCGTCTTTTAATGTTTTTCCTCCAATGGCAATTGATTCTAACATTGTAAAAAGAGACTTTTGCAGGAATGATTTTCCAGTACCTCCATAGCTTCCTTTTACAGAAGAGCCACCTGCATAATCCACCCCTAAAACCATATAAGCTTTGCTAGCACTTTTATATTGATGCAACAAATAACCAACGCTATACATTTTATTTAGTAAATGAAGTTCTTGTAAATAGTTTTCGTTATCGTCTAGCTTTTCACTATTTATCTTGAAAATATTGGTGTCAATTCCCGTCAAATCAGCATCCTTTTCCCAAAAAATACGTGAAGTATTGATTAGAACTTTTAGATAATTACTCGAGTTGTCTAAAATCTTTATTCTTTTGCGCTCCATTTCATCCAAATAGGTTTCAAAGAATGGATTTGAGACTTCTAAAAAATGATTGATTTTTTCTTCCTCCCAAATATTAACCTCTAAATTTTTAGAATAATTAACTAAATCAATTTTGTCTTTGGTGATTTTTACCGCTTTATTATTAAAAAAATAGTACTGAAAATCAATCCCGCAATTGTTCTTTTGATACTCAAAATAAGGCAATGATTTAAGTGAGTTTTGATTGAAAAAAGGGCTTCTTAATATCATATTATAGATATTAATATGATGGTAATTATCATCAAGCCATTGAGTAACGCAACGTTTTACATCACTTGGAAAAGTTTTTGAAATTAAATTATTATGAATTTGAATAAAATAACCGTCTTCTTCCTTTCCAGTATCAGCATTTGCAAAAGGTTGTTTGTATAATCTAAAATTTTTGTGTTTTAAAAAATGAAGCAATTTTTTAGGATTAAGCTTTACGCTTTTGTCTCCATAATCCCAGAATTGAAAATTTAAGGCTTGTGATAAAAGTTGTTTGAATTTGCTTTCTACTTTGGCTAACGAATCATTTTTATGTTGGCAAACCCAGTCTCTTAAATCTTTTTTGTTTTCCTTTTTCAAATATTCAGGTAACCAAAGGATTTTGATATTTATAAACTGCATCCCCATTGCAACAGCCTGTTTTATTCCTGTTTCATCTAAATCAGGGACATAATAAATTGTTTTCACAATTTTAGAAAGTTTAAAATATTCGTCTGAATTTATTATCTCAGCTTCTGAGTTGAACCAAATTACATTGTAACCTAGTGAGGCTAAATTTAAACCATCACTTCCACCAGTTGCAATAATTACATTTTCAAGCTTTAATTCCTCAATTTGTTCTTTTATCTTGTTTTTATCGTATTCATTTTTTGCATATTTTTTTGATTCTGCAAGTCTTTCAATTTCATCAAAATCAACCATATTAAAAAGCCTGTCCCATCCGTAAACAATACGAACAGGTTTGTTACCTAAAAAATGGTGCTTGTATAAAAACTCATCACCTTTTGGGGCTTTGGGCTCATACATTTTACTGAAATCCTTTTGTTTGTACGCAAAAATTGGGTAATTCTCGTTTGCAATGACTGTTTTTAACTTCCCCGTTTTAGTTACTTTACAATAGCTATTTACACCGTAGAAATCATATTCTTTGCAGATTTCAGGAGTTAGAAACGGTGCGAAAAATTGGTAATTTTCAATTTTTTTTGAATAATCAATTTTATAGAAATCTAGAGCCTTTTTTGTAGGTTCGAATTTAGTCTCTGGTTTGAAAAACTGTGTCTTAGCTTTCGATAAACCAAATTTTTGAAACAAATATTCGCAAGCTTCTAAAAAGGTGTAATTGTATTCTTTTTTTACATGATCTATCGCATTAAGTGTTTCTTTAATAGAATGGTTATATACAACATATATTCCTGTGGTATCGTTTCCTTTTCCTTTTTTATTGGATAGAGTAGTACTGGCGGTTTCTTCGTTATGGGTCTTAAAATGCTTGCTTTTATTTTCTTTACCAACACTATCAGGATAAACCTCATGAAAGTAAGTAAGTCCATAATTGGAAGCGTCCCAGAGTAATTGTAGGTTGTATGGTTGGTTAGTCATTTATAATAAAAATTATAAGTAAGTAGGTTTTGAAACTTCTATAAAAAGTGAATCTGCTTCATTGCAAATCAATAGTAGTTGATTGTAAATTGCATCAATTTCCTTTTTCTGCTCTTCATTAAAAACTGTTGCTAGGGGTAAATTGTCTTTTTGCAATTCAATTCTTTCGATGTAGGTTTTCAGTTGAATTTGAGTAAATATTGACATTATTTCAAAAGTTTATTTTTAGTGTATTGTGCCTTTTGTTTCTGTTTTTTAACCTTTGCAACAAGCTTTGCAATCTCCAATTCGACAATGTCGTTTGGTTGCTTTCCTGATACAATTTTTTGAATAGAACTTGTAGAGTAAATATGTCGTCCGAGTTGTAAATATTATTATTTGATAAATGAGAAATTATTTTCGGAGAATATTGTTTTCCAAGGATTTCAATTATTATTTCTTTTTGATTGCAGGTTATCATTTATAATATGTTTTACAATATTTTTATTCAGTCGTTATTAGTGTCATTTCAGCATCGGAAGCATTTTCAATTCTTTTAACATAATTTTGAATGCCATTTACTGTATTTTGGTTTCGTGGATGGTCATACTTATTTTTCAAATTTTTGTCTAATTCATGATTATATCCTTCACGAATTGCCCAACGATAACGAAGTATCAGTTCAGCAGTTAATAAATGTCTATTTTGGGTTACTTTGTCCACTTTTTCTAGGGCTACAGACATATACCAGTCGTATTGCTCTTTTTCGTAGATCATATTATTTGGATGCTTTAACGTGATTGTTTCTTTCAGGGAAAATTGTATTTCACGTTCACGTTTGTAGACATCGTTTTCTTTTACTAAATACATAACAATTGGTTTAGGTTAATTATGATTATTGTAATCCTTTAATTATTTGTAGACTTTTTACGCTCAGATCTTTTCCAGGAATTTGCACCAGTTATAAAAAAATCTACTTTTAAAAAAAAGAAACCCTTACATTCGTTTCTGATTGGCGTTAAGCAAATCAATCTTTTCGCCATCAATGCTTATGAAAATACAAATACCAGTTGTTTGTACGAATGTGAAAAGAGTTACAAATGTTACAGTTTTACCGCAAGTAAAACGGTCAGTAGAATATCAATTAGGAGACGCTTTTGCGAGACTCTTAATCTATTTAATGACCTAGTAACAAAACTAAGCGGGGCAATGCTCCGCTTTTGTTTTATAAGGGCTTCAATATTCCTATGAACAAATTCAATATTCTTAAAGTTTGGCACTCGTTTTGAATGACTTATAAAAGTTATCTGCAACAAAAATTGCAATGCTAATTTTTTGTATATTGCAGGTCGCTTTTAATCCGTTTTTAAGCGGGTTTCTATCCGCTTTCGATAACAAAGATTACAACTATTTTCGATTATTACAACTATTTTCTTAATTATTTTTTATAATATTTTATTTTTTATGAATTGGTTAATTCAATTTATTGATTACAAACGAATTAGCGTTTTGGCTTTCGAAAAAAAAATAGGTGTCCGTTCTACTGTTCAAAAAGCTATTAAAGGAAATTCTAATCTAGGATCTAATTTATTAGCAAAAATAGTTGTTGAATTTCCTGAAATTAATCCAGACTGGCTTATAACTGGAAAAGGGGAAATGTTGCGAATTGATAATACTAATACAAAACTTTTGCAATGTGATTGTGACAAAAGAATTAATGAACTAGAAGATCGGATAAAATTTTATAAAGAAAAAGAGTAGAATTTGTCGAACGAAAATTAGAGGACTGCGAAGAAGAAAAAAAACGTATCAAAACTATTAGCTAAATGGTTATGCCATAACTAACTATAAGGAAACGTCTCTTTCGGTTGGTATTTTTAAAGCCAAAATTTAGTTTTGGCTTATTTTTTTATCTTTTTTAGTTTAAGTTTCCAAATATTAGGAAACCAATAAATAAAAGGAAACTAAAAGGAAACAGCGAAAAACAAGGCGAAGCCTGTAAAAACGGGCTTTCTCGGTTAAGTTTCCAAAGTTTCCAAAGATTTTATAAAAATAAACGGGGGGTGTAAGGGGGAATTAGTTCTGATTTGATTTTTAGGAAAGAAATTAAATAAGGTGTTTTAAATAAACTAGCCAGTCCTTTATTCCTTATTTGCTGTCGCAAATACATCATAAAGGACTGGCTAGTTTATTTAAAACGAGTTTTTATAACACCGCTTCGCTATTGTATTTGAAGTGCTTAAATAGTCTTGTTTTGCGTTTACTAAAAAGATTGGAGAGTATGGGGTTTAAGACCCTTCGAAGTTTTTTTAGAGAATGGTTAAATAAGGTTTTTTCCAAGAGTTAGGCAAATATTTGCTCCTTTATTTGCTAGGGCAAATAAAATCACAAATACCTGCCTAACTCTTGGAAAAGGGCTTTTTGTTCAACCGCGTTGCTATTGAAAAATTACGCTTAGAATAGCTGATTTAGTAAGTTTTTTTGATTTGCGGAGAGTTAAAAAAACGTGCAAAGTCTTGATTTCATTGAAGTGCCTCTCTGCAATCCTGTGTCATGTATGTGTCAAAAAACATCTAAAATTGATATTTTTTAGGTTTTAATATTTTGAATAACAAATAGTTAGCTTTTGGGTTTTAAAAATTTAAAATCCCATCCTCTCTGCAATAAATCTTGTTAGTCAGGTATTTATGTATATTGCACCCAATTTTACACCCAAAAATGTAGAATTGGGTGTTTTATTTTGTAAAATATTTTCAATAACTTAGCATAATATTAAATCTTTAGAAATAAGGCTTAATTGAGCGATTTTTGTATTATGGTATTATCGAACAAAAGTAAAATTAGTCCCGATTAAATACTTGAATCAAATGTTTTTTATGTTTTGTATAAAATATAAAAAATAATGTGTTTAGTGAAACACGATCAAATTGTTTTACACTACCAGTAAATTTAACTTCAACAGAATCATATTAAATGGACATTAGAGAAATATTTGAGAATAAAATTAAGATTGAACCAAAAGTAATGTCCATTGAAGTTCTTTTCAATAATCCTGAAAGACTTGAAAAGACAAATTACAAACCTTTCTATCAAAGAAACTATGTTTGGGATGATGAAAAAGCAACCTATTTTATTGAAAGTATACTGTTAGGAACTGAAATTCCTCCTTTAATTTATTTTAGAAACTCAAAAAAAGTTGAAGTAATTGATGGCAGACAAAGATATCAGACTATTTTAAGATTTATAAACAATGATTTTAAATTAAAGAAAAACGGTTTACAAAAACTTGAAAATGTTAAGGAGATAGCAAATAAATCTTTCAAGGATTTAGAGATAAATTTGCAGGATTTATTTTGGGAGACAAAACTTAGAATAATTGAATTTAGCTTTCATAGTCAAAATTTGGTTGATGAAGACATGGAAGATGTTGTGAAAAAAGAAATTTTTAAACGATATAACTCCGGTATTACACCACTTAAGCCAACCGAAATTGATAATGCAATATATTTTGATGACGATTTAAACTCTTTTTTCAAAAAGAAGTTAGTTAATGATCGCATTTTACATAGAGATGTTTCAAATTTATTACATTTTGAGAAATCTAATAATGAAATTATTTTAAAAAAAATTCGACAGTTATTAGTATTGGATAAAATTCCAATTAAGTATTATGCTGTAAAGAAGGACACTGTTATTGCAAAGTATTATGAGTTTTTGTTTTCAAATATTGATGAATCGAAATTTCAACAGATTTATGCAAGTTTTATTGAAAAAATAAATTTGATTACTAAAGTTAAAAATAAATTTTCAAATAATAGTAATTTATACAACAGGCTTATAACTGAATGTCTGTTTTGGGCATTTTCAATTATTGAAAATGAAGATTTATCTTTAAATTTAATAACTGAGGAAATAATTGATGAATTAGGAAATTATATATTTTCTAATATCGAATCATACGAAATGATTAGGAGTTCTTTTGCAAAAGAACTGTATAATAGATATGAAGTAATTTCAAATTTTTTCTCTGAAAGATTTGAAATTGATTTTGATTTATATCTTCAATACAACTCAGGTTTTAAGCAACGAAATGAAGAAATAACTCCTGAAACTGAGGAAAGAGTCAGTTTTGATGAATTACGCATTAATAAGCCAGAACCTTCTTCTATTGCCATAATGGACATATGTCGCCAAATGGCACGCAATAGATTTTTAATTCGTCCACCATATCAAAGAAATGAGGTAATAAATAAAAAGAAATCTTCAGCAATTATAGAGAGTATTCTCCTAGGCATAAAATTACCTCCAATTTTTGTATTTAAACGAAGTGATGGAATATCAGAAGTCTTAGACGGGCAACAAAGATTGTTAAGTATTTTAGGTTTTATTAATGAGTCGTATCTAGATGAAAATAATAAAGTAAGACTTTCTGATAAAAATGGTTTTTCACTTTACCTCAAAAATAGTATTTTAAGTAATTTACATGGCAAAAAATTTGAACAATTAACTACTGAGGAAAAAGATAAAATAAAAAATTTTGATTTATGGTTTGTTGAAATAAATCATAAGAACAATGTTGAATTTGAGCCAATTGATTTATTTATAAGATTAAATAATAAGCCATATCCTATAAAAGAAGATACTTTTGAGATGTGGAATTCTTATCTTGTAAGAAATCTTATAACAACAATTAAAGGGATATATAATAACAATAAAGAGTGGTTTTATATTAGAAAGAATAATTCAAGAATGGAAAATGAAAATATCTATACAGCTCTAGTTTATTTTCAGTTTACATGGATTCGTGCTGAAAAACCTGCGAATTTTTTCCCAAAAGATGTAGATATATATAAGGTAATTAATAAAATATACTTCAGGGTAAAATCAAAAAATGAAATAACAAAAGTCCTTGAGGATACCAGTTTAACAAATGATTTTATTGAATCAGCGAATGATTTTGAATTTAGTTTTATAAGGAAATTAAAAAATCTTTTATCCGATTCTGCAGATACTTCTATTACGGTTTTAAATAAAAATCTTGATATAATTTTTAACATTGAAAATGGACGTAGAACTCAGCAAGCTTTTTATGCATTGTGGTATTTTCTTTATGATATTCCATTAGAAGCTATACAAAATTCAAAACTAGAGATTAGAGAATGTTTAAAATCATTGTTTGGTGATATGAGTGGTATAAATAACAAACAGTTATTTGATGCCAATGTAAATGAATTTAAAAAGAAATTTAAAAATATTCAAACAGATTTATTTTTAAATAACCAAGTTGTAAAGCCTTTACAGCTTGCGCTGTTGGGAGAAATTGCCAATGTAACGCAAGGAATAAATATAAAAGAGCAGTCAGATCTAAACTTTACATATAATAAGGATAATTATCCATACTATAAGAAAGGAAACTTTAAGAACTTTCAAATTAAACAAGAAGATGTTAGCTATATAGATGATGTTTCTAAATTTAACCCTAAAAACTTTTTTAATCTTAAAGACAAAATTATAATACAGAGGATTATAACTTCTAATGTTAGATTTACTACAGCATACTATGACTCAAAATTAGTTTTCAATACAAATACAATTGGTATAGTAATAAACAGATATGGCTTTGATACAAAATATATTTTGTCAATACTTTCAAGTAGATACTGTTTTAAAAAGTTTTATTTAGATAATATAATTGAAGATAAGATAGTAAAGAATGTTACTGTATCGGAAATTAAAGCTATCGAAATCCCAATTGTTCCAATTGAAGAGCAACATAAATTCACTAAAATTGTTGATTATATTCTAAATAGCTCAATAAATTCCGAAGCAACTTTATTTTTCGAAAGATTGATTGACGCAATGGTTTATGAATTATATTTTTCAGATCAATTTAAAAAATCAAACATCAAAATTTTGGATTTTTTAAATGATTTACGAGAAATTGCAATAGATGATATTTCTTCAATTGATGCAATTTACAGACACTTAAGTCATCCTAGTAATGATATAAATATAAGTTTATTAAAAATTTTAAATATTGATGAAATAAAAGAGATAGAAAATAATTTTTATAATTAGATGGCAAAACGAATTGTATCATTAAAAATTGATAATTGTAGAGCTTATTGTGGGAATTATGAAGCTTTAGCATTACCAAACGGAGAAAATGTTTTAATTTACGGAGAAAATGGAAGTGGTAAAAGTTCTTTGTATAAATCAATGAATAACTATTTTTCAAGATCTATCCAACTTACATTTCCTTTTGTAAAAAACAGATATTTAGATCATTTAGACGGATCAATTAAAATAATTTTTTCAGAATTTAGTAGCTCAACACCTCTACAAATTGTTCCTAGCACGTATGAAGAGTATGTTTTTGGGAGTGTTGCGTCCGATAATAATGTTCAATTTATACAAACAGCATCCTTGGTAAAGGGATTTTTAGATTATACAGATCTTTTAAAAGTATATTTACATAATGAAGAAAGACCCAATTTATTTGATTTAATTGTTCTTTCACTTTTAGGTAATCACATACCATTGGCAAGTGGTGGAAATTTTAGATTTAAAAATAAGTGGCAACAACTTCAAAAGGATTTAATAGTCAATGCATATACAAGAAATGATAATTGCCATAAGAATGCAATAGATGAATTGCCTGATTATGAAATTCATCTAAGATCAACGTTAGACTTGGTTTTTATAGAACTAAATCGGTTACTAAGTTCATACTTTACCGACTTCAATATTCAACTTAATTATGTGCTAAGTCCTTTAGATTTTAATTATATTGGATGGAAAACTGAATGGTACACCACGGCTGATTTGAGATTAGATATAATTAAAGATGGAGTGCTAATTGGAGGAAATTATAGTGATTTTCTTAATGAAGCGAGATTATCTGCAATTGCTATTTGCTTATATTTAGCTTCATTGCTACAGAACCCAACTAACATGGAATTAAAAATATTATTTCTTGATGATGTTTTTATTGGGCTAGACGCAGGTAATCGCTTGCCAATTTTAGATATTTTACGTAATGAATTTGCAAATTATCAAAAGTTTATTTCAACATATGATAGACATTGGTTTGAGTTGGCAAAAAGACAGTTTGAGGTTCATAATGATAAATCATGGTCTACTTTAGAAATCTATGTAGGAACAGAAAATATAAATAATAATTTAGTTTCTAAACCAATACTGGTGAAGGGGGAGACTAATTATGAAAAGGCTGTTCAATATCTTCATGATAGAGTTCGTCCTGATTATCCTGCAGCAACTAATTATTTTAGAAAATCTATTGAGGAGTTAATACAGAATTTAGTGCCTACTCATGAATTAGTAGACTCAGAATTAACACAAATTGCAGACTATAAACTAACTTTACTACTTATAAAAACAAAAAGATTTCTAGAAAAAATTAGTGCCGATACTTCTGATATTAATAAAATCATTGGATTGCTTCATAATTTAATCCATCCTCTTTCGCATCATGAGATTACTTCGCCAATGTATAAGTCTGAATTGCAAGTTTCTTGAAAGTTCGATTCCAAAGCTAAGAGAACTTTTAACTAATTTAGATGTTGATAATAACTTCAAGTGGATACTTGAAAAAGGGAAAAATATAAAAATTACAATTACTGTAGATGCGGCTACAAATCATTTTTCTTATCACGAATTAAAATTGAGCGAGTCACTTGTTCTTATTAGAAATGGTGGATCTCCTTATTTAGCAAATTGTAGCTGTTTTACAGAAAAATGCCATGGAACAAATAATGGTACTGCTATGCCTTCTATTAATCCTTCAAAAACCGATGTGAGATTTCAACATTTCTCGCTAGAAGGAGCATGCAACTCTATTTCTACTTTTTTAATAAAAATGAACGGTGCTTTTCCGCAAGCAGTTAATTACCTTACTCAAATTGAATATCACGATGGTAGTAATTGGTTATCTATTTTGCCTAAAACAAATTGGTAATAAAAAAATATTTATAAAGAACTTTTTAGTTCTCTAATAGATTATCAAGTTTTTTGATTGACATACTTTTAATGAAATTAGTTTTTTTAGAAATTATTCAGGTTAATAAAGTAAAATAGAATTTTGTGTGTGCTGTAAATTTTTTAGACAAGATATTTAGAATTTATCCTAAATCATTTCTGATTTGTAATCTTAAAACAAAAAAAGAGATTTCAAATTTGAAATCTCTTTTTACAATAAATTATATTTTATAAAAGGACATCTATTTCTCTTTTAATAATTTCTCCAAATATTCATTTTTATCCTTTTCAGCCTGAACTAAGCGTTCGTATAGTTTTTTATTTTCTTCTACAGCTTCCATCAATTTATCTAATGGATTGAATGTGCAATGATTTGATTGTATAGCCCCATTACTGTGGCTAAAGTCGTTATCGTAAATAGTATTGAAATAATTAATCACATTTTCTTCTGTAAAATTTTTAATTGCTTCAACAGATACTCCAAGTGCTTTTGCAACTTCTTTCAGTTTTTCTTCGTCAATGTTTTCGCTGTTTTCCAGAGCAGAAATTGCTTGCTGATTTGTTCCCAAAGCCTGTGCAAGTGCTTCTTGTTTCATGTCTTTAAGTTCACGAATACGGCTTATTTTTCGCCCTATATGATATGGTTTGGTTGTTGTGCTCATAAATCAAAGATATTTAAATTCTTAAAGGAAAATATATTTTAGTAAAAACAGGCTTGTTTTTGTAAGATACGGTTTTCATTATGTACGCAAAAATACAGTTTTTCAGATGATTAATTAAAACACAATCTATCAATTTTTAAATGCAGTATTTTTGTTTATGTTATAACATAGAAGTTTATCCTAAATCAATCTTTTCAAAGTTAGGCGTAAATGCTAGTAAATCTGTAAACAGGAGTTTGTTATCTCTTGTTTCGTAGCTCCAATTTATAAATTGCAGATAATGGGAACGATCATTATTGCCTAAACGACTTCTGTTGTCCAAAAGGTCTTTACAGTTTTTATTGTCTAGCCATTCGAATATTTCTGTAAAGGTTTTGCCTCCTTCTCTTATAAACGAAGCCAGTTCTGGAAGAATAGATTTTGTTTCTTCAGAAATATGAATGTTTAATCCATATCTCGATTCAAATTTTGAAATGTTATATTTGTCTAAATCTGTTATGAATTTTGGATTTAGGGTTAATTGCTCCTCAATATTGGCTTTTTCTTCAGTAGATATTGGTTTCAAAAAGGTACTTGAACAAAAATCTGTTCCTACTTGTTTCTTGAATTTTGAATTAAAAAGACGTTTCAGTATTACAAAAGGTTCATCTAGAGTTCCAATTTTATCTTTTGTTATAGCACGAACGAAAAAATGATATTCTTCAAACTCAATAGGAACAAATTTCTCAATTCGATGAATCCCTTTTGCATAGGATTTAACCCATTGCCCAACTTTAAACTTTTTATGTGTATTCATAATCTGAATTGGTATAATTTAAAACTACAATTAGTTGAGTGTAATTCGGAAAAATGGTATTTAACACATAGAAACATAGATTTAAAATTATAATTTAAGATATTTCTAGAAAATTATAATTTTTTCGCATAGCATTATGTGATTTATTTTGAGTGAAACGTCTTTTTTAGACTTTGTAAACTATGATTCTATGTGTTAAAAATAATAACATTCAAAAAGATTATAGCTTAATCTCAAACAAGCTAAAAGAACCTTCTTTGTAATGTTCCGGTAATTCGCTAGTCCATTCGATAACGCTAACGCCTTTGAAGTCAAAACCACAACTTGTGTAGTATTTGTTTATTCTTTCGTTTCCACTATGAGTGTCTAGTCTTATATACGATTTACCATTTTCTTTGGCATATATTTTTACCCACTCTATGATTTTTGTAACATAAGAACGACCTCTAAATTTAGGGTTAGTAGCAATACGATGAAGATATACTGCAGGATCTTGAGCCGCTTCTTTCCAGATAATCAAATCATTAAAAGTAAGTACAAATGTACAAGCAACTTCTCCTTCGTCCTTGATTATAAAATGGCGGTCTTCTGCGATTTCTTTCTCTATTAGTGCTTTTTCAAAACCTCTCCAGCTTTTATTATTGACTGTTTTTTGATAAGATGTAGCTTCATTATAGATATCGAAAACGGCATCAATATCTTCATTTGTAGTTTTAAAAAATTCCATTGTAGTGTTTTATTCTGTAGATTAATCAATTCCTCAAAGATAAATCTTTCATTTGCTATAAGCCTGTAAAATTATTAGTTTTTACTTTTTTCGTCGGTGTTAAGCCAAACTACATTTTGTTCCGATTTATGTTCTTGCCCGATAATATCTCGGTATAATTCTGGTCTTCTAGCTTTTATGTAGCGATTCCCTCCAGCTTGAATGCATTTTTCGGGAGTAATGATTGCTGTTGTAAATGAGTCATCAAAAGAACGGCATTCGGCAATTACATCTCCAAAAGGGTCAATAATCATAGAACATCCATTTTTTAATTGGTCATCGTCCATACCAATTGGATTGGAGAAAACGGCATAAATAGCATTCTCGTATGCTCTTGCTGGAAGCCATTTCATTAACCAATCACGACCTTTCATTCCGTCAAATTCCAATCGTAACGAAGTTGGATCGGCTTCACGATTCTCCCAAAGCTGAGGTGCAACGAAACCTGCGCCAGGTCGGGTAGAAGGAGTACACATCGTTACGTGTGGCATAAAAATAATATCAGCACCCAAAAGTGTTGTTGCACGTACGTTTTCGATAATGTTATTGTCATAGCAAATCAAGATTCCGCATTTCCATCCCTTGATTTCAAAGATGCAATAACGATCTCCAGGTGTTAGGTAAGGATTTATAAACGGATGTAGTTTTCGGTATTTGGCAACCAAACCATTTTTATCTACGCATACATAGGCTTTGAATAAATTATCATTCTCGTCTTTTTCAAAAAGTCCTGCTAATATAACTATGTCATTGTTTTTGGCTATTTCAGTAAGTTTTAAGACGCTTTCTCCGTTTGGGATAACTTCTGCCAGACTAAGCATTTGTTCTTTCGATAAATGCCTTGCAAATGTATATCCGGTTATAGAGCATTCGTGAAACGCAATTACATCACAACCTTCACCAGATGCTTTTTGCGAAAGTTTCTCGATTACAGATAAATTATAGTTTTTATCGCCGCTTTTATTCTCAAACTGAGCAGTGGCTATTTTTAGATTTTTCATAATTGTACACTATTAATTTTAGACAAAAATAGTGTTGGCGATACTTTACAAATTGTATAAAACCGACATTTTGAAACAAATCATGGAACATAAATAGGTTAAAATAGTTTGAACACTAATTTCACGAATTTGCACAAATTCTAAATAAAATGATTTGATTGGTGAAATTAATTCTACAAACGAAATTCGTGTTTAATTGTAGATGTCAGCATTATTAAATTGCTTTCGCAGGAAGAGTTTCTATAAAGTTATTGGTTAGTTTTCCAGCATTATACAAATATTCTCTGGGAGTCATTCCGGTATGTTTTTTGAATTCTCGTATCAGATGAGATTGATCTGAGAATCCTGCGTCATAAGAAATAGTGGTGAGACTGGTATCTTCTGATTTGTTTTGTAGTTTTAAAAAGCCATGAATCTTCACAATATTGCCAAATTTCTTTGGATTTAATCCCACGCATTCAGTAAATTTTCTTTCAATATGTCTTTCAGTATAACCCGTATAATCAACTAATTGTTTGAGCGAAAACTGTCCTTTGGTTTTGATGATGAAATCTAATGAAGCCGCAGCAATCAATTGGTTTGATAGTGGTTTTTTCGCTTCAAGCGTTTTAAAAAAATGATTTAAAAGGTTTAGTTTTTCCTGAATGGTAGCTTGTTCGGATAGTTTTTCCTGAAGTTCAATTCCTTCTAAGCCAAATATATCATCGATCGTGATTATGGTATCTCGCAGTTCGCTACTTGTAATTCCTAATAATTGGTTGATTCCGTTAGGTTGGAAAACAACAATAACGATCGACATTTCACTGCCTGAATAAATGTCTTTAAAACCATTTAGTTGTCCGTACAAAAAAGAGCTTGGCAAGTAATTTTGTGCTTCATAATTGCTGAAGCCAGAAATAAGTTTACTTTTCAAAGAGAATACAACGCCAGTATTACCATCAGAAAACAAACGGAGTTTCTGAGTATCATTACCTTCTTATTTTCTAAAAAAAGATAGTGTTTGATATAAGGCGATAATTCCTTTGGAGGTAAAACTTGCATGTTTTATAAAATAATTACTTAATAGAAGATATTCTCAATTATTGTAGCTCCTCTGTTTTCTAAATCGAGTACCATTTCTTGTTTTCTATGTTGTACATCATTTCCAGTTCCTATGTATTCCTTTAGCAGCGATATGTTGTACCCATTTTGAAGTCCATCGATTGCGGTTTGTTTTACACAGTATTCCGCTAGGAAACCACATAGAATAAGGGTTCGAATGTTGTTGGTTTTTAGGTAATTATTAAACTCTTCTGACGAAAAGCAACTATGTTGCGTTTTTGGAATTAGCTTAGAATTAGCATCAAAATCGATGTCAATTTCATGACCGGCAGTACCTTCAATGCACATTGATAATCCAGTTCCGAATTGGTTTTTTTGATAATTTGAAAAAACAATTACCAGCCTATTCTTGTCGACTAGTTTTGTTAATTGATTTATTCTGAACTTCACTTCTTCTATGTTGCGACTATCAGGATGTCTTTTTGCGTAAGCACCATTACTAGCCGTAAATCTTTTTGAGGATCAATAATTACTAATAATTCTTCGGATGTTAATTTCATAACATTGCTTTTAATCTGTTTATTTTGGTTTGTTATGAACTGACATTCTGCAAAATTAAGTATATTTTTCGAATTATGGTTTTGACTTCTGTCTACTTAAAATACAGAGCAGGTAGCCTTGACAATATTGATTACTACATTTTTTATAAGTTAAATTCGGTTGCTAGAATACCCTCAAGTTGATCGGGTTCGAAAGTCATAACTTTTGGGCTTTTCCGTTTTTATAGACTTGAATGTGTTTTTAAAAAGTATCTTTTTACCCAATGGATTTTGTACAACAACGAAAGATTTTTGGGTAAAAAAGGAATCAGGATGTGTTGAGTTATAATGATTAGCCGGTTTAAAATCGATCCACTCCTGATGTGATAAATCAAATGAATATAAATCTTTCCATTCCTTATGTGATAAAGTCTGCAATAGATAATTTCCGTTTTCGGCTTTTACTATAGCAAATGTTTCAGCGCCTTGTTGTGCTGCTGTAGTATCATTTAGTTTTAATGGTTCTCTTATTCCGTTGCCACCAAAGCCCAAATCGACCAAATACTCCTCATCTTCGACAGTCACAATAATTGCTATATGCGTTTTTGGATTTTCAGCAGGAGTTACCAAAGGGCCGTGCAGCGACAAAACGATACGGAACACCCATTTTTTGAAGCACTAGAGCAAATAAGCCATTAACTTCATAACAATATCCGCCACGTTTGCGAGTAATGAGTTTATCGACAATATCGTTTCCAGCTAATGAAATGGTTTTTCCTGCCTGAACATCTAAATCTTCAAAAGGAATGGAGAACAACTGACATTGCATTAATTTACTTATGCTTTTGATATTTGATTTAATATCGCCAACAAAATGAATTCTGTCCAGATAATCTTTGTAAAACAAAATTGTCTGAAACTATCGGGTTTGATTTTGCTTGTTTTTTCATTCTTATCTAAATTAATTAAAATTATAACCAGAAAAGCCAACCACTTTATAAGGCTAAAATAATTTCTTTGAATTGTCGTATTTTGTGTTCTGTTTAATAGCTAATCCTTTTTGAAAATTTTCTTTGATCAAGCGCTCAACAATACAACTTAAATCTAGTATTGGAGGTTTTGCAACAAGTACTAGTGAATAAGAAAGAGTACGTTCTCCTATTTCTAACTGTGATTGTTTGATATGAATTCCGTTGTTGATTAAAGAATCATTGATAAAGTACATTATGTTGTCATCCCAAGTAACATCAAGATCAGAAGGGCCATTATATTCAGAGAGAATATCCATTGGAAATTCGATTATGATTTCAATCGACTGTTGATGGAATGCTTATTTTCAGTTTATCTAAATCCATTCTAGTATTATTTGGCTACTATTGTTACTCCATGAATGCTGCTGGATATTTTACTTTTCCGCTTACACCATCTAATCCATTTTCGGTTAACGAAATTACCATACAGTTTTCTGCAGGAACATCAAACGGCATTTCGATATTGTATTTGCTAGTAAGTTCGTATCCAAATCTAGGATAATAGTTTTCATGGCCCAAAAGAATTATCGATTTGTAACCTAGTTTTTTTGCGATAGCATGACTTTCGAGAATCAGTTTTGCACCAATTCCTTTTCCTTGAAATGCTGGTTTTACCGAAACGGGAGCCAAAGCAAGTGAATCAAATGTTTGGTCTTCATTTTCGATTTGTAATTTGGTTAGCAAAATATGCCCTGCTATTTCATTGTCGACTTCGGCAACAAGGGATAATTCAGGAATAAAAGCATCTGAGTTTCTTAGTTTTTCAACAAGAAATTGTTCTTTATGATCGCTGTATTCCTCATTTTTAAATGCTTCCTCAATGATTTCGAAAACCTTTGGATAATCGTTTTTATTTTCTTGACGTATGGTAATTTCCATGATTGTTTAAAATTTTTATTCTATCCAGCATGTTCCTGTAGAATATGTTTTTGCTTTTCCACTTATTAAAACTCTTTGCTATTATCCACACAATACAACGTGCCTTCTCGTTCCGAAAGCTGTTTGGCGTGCATTTTTTTTTGCCAAGTTGTTTGCTCCAATAGGGTATTAATGAACAATGTGCTGAACCAGTAACAGGATCTTCCAGTATAGAAGATTGTGAGGTGAAAAATCGCGAAACAAAATCGCAATGACTTCCTTTTGCAGTTACTACTACACCGCCTGGATCAAGGTTTAATGTATCAAAAGTTTGTCTGTCGATTACAATATCTTTAATTTCTTGTTCCGTTTCGTAGATTAAAACGTAATCTCTTGATTTTAAAACTGCTTTTGGCTGTATGTTTAGTGAATCTCTTATAATCTCTGGGAGTTCAGCTGGAATAGGTTTTCTAGACGGAAAATCCAAAGTATAAATATCCTTATCAATAGTTACAATTAGTTCACCGCTTAAGGTATCGAATACTATAGTGTTTTCGGGATAATTGAGAATCGATTTTAAAGTGTGTGCTGTTGCTAAAGTTGCATGACCGCATAAATCCATTTCAATTTCGGGAGTAAACCAGCGCAAGTGAATTCTTTTATCGTTAACAACATAAAATGCCGTTTCGGCAACCGCATTTTCTTGTGCAATTTTCAAAAGAATTTCATCAGGTAACCAATTTTCAAGGGGAACAACGCAAGCTGGATTTCCTCCAATATTTTATCTGTGAATGCGTCTATTTGATATAAGTTTAATTTCATTGTAAGTTAGTTTTGTGTTTTTTATTTAACACATAGAAACATAGAATGGATTTTCTAAAAAAGAGATAAATAAGAAAGCTATGCTTTTTCTCGTAGTTACTCTATTGTGTTTTAATGTAAGAGTGAAATGACTTTATAATACATCAAAAAACTATGTTTCTATGTGGTGAAATTACTCTCCAGTAAATATTATTTTGTTGCCAAATGGATCTATTACTTCTACACAGTAAATTTTTTCGTTCCAGAAAGCTTTTTCAATTCCAGGCTTGTTGTATTTATAGTTTTTCTGAATCAGTTTTTGATGATACTCTTTTAAACCAACGAAATCCTCAACAATTATTTTTGCTCCTGGCGAACAATCTCCATGATGTTCACTCAAATGGATTTCTATTTCTTCGAGTGAAATACGGATATACAATGGCGAATTTTCCTCAAAAGTATGTTCGTCAAGAATTTCAAAACCGAGCCAATCTACATAAAATTCGACGGCTTTTTTATAATCAAAAATTCTAAAAATGGGTCTTATAATTGCCATGATTGTTTTTGCTTTAAATATTGAAAGTACGAACAAATTACTTTTCCCCTTCATTAACCAGAAGCTTTAATGAATTGATATAATCGGTGTCAAATTCTATTACTCTTATTTTGTTAGGATTAAAGCTTAGCTCACCGCCCAAATTTTCCTCTTGTCTCAAGAAAATCAATCACGTTCTTCATCGTCTAGTTTTTATTAATTTACCAAGATAAACAGCCTTCTCGGATTTTTTTCAATATTGGAAAATCTCATACTTGTTTGTTATAAAGGTAAGTATTGAAGATAAATCTCTTAGCGGGATTATTTCGTCTGAGTTGGTTTTTAAACCTTTTAGTCTAATTACACTTTCTGTAAATGCATTATCGCTATCGCGGGTTATTGACCTTATATTTTTGTTTTTTATAATCACATAACCATCTATTATAAAGTCAACGGGATTATTCTTGATTAAAATCCAATCGTCGGTATAATCAATAAGAAAACCCGTAAAAATTTCTTTTCTGTCTTCAAATTCGATTGCTATTAATTGTCTTAGGTAATTGTCCATTATAGTGCTTTTTACTTATTGTTTTAAATGTTTTAAGTTTATTAAATTCTATCCATTTCCAAATGACCAATTTTGCTGATTGTCTTGATAAAATTCTCGATAGATGTATTTTTAGAATTTCGGTAGTATTCGAAATCCTTGTAGCAATCTGAGCATATAGTTTTGTTTTTGCTCTTTTGTTCTTGCTTGTCCTGCAGTTATTTGAACATAAATAATGTTTTCTGAATGGGGAATGCCAAGGTAACTTTTTGGGAATTTTCTTTGGGAGGTTTCTAATTCTTCTATTACATGAAAATAATCATCTTGCGGAATGTTGAATTCCTGAATTAAGGATTCGTGTATCGAAATCGAAATGTTCTCTTTGGTTTCTTGCGATAATTTTTTCGGCAAACTTATTCTAACAAATGGCATAATTGATTTTTAGTGTTACTATTTTCCTCCCTTTGGCAGTTTAATCGTTCCATTTTTGTAAAGACCAACTGCTTTTTCTATGATTGCTTTAATGGTGTCAATTGGTAAATCCTTATTTGGATCTAAAAGCATAATTTTCAAATTTCGGGAACGTTTTTCGGTTAACAATTCTGGATTGTCAAAGTGTTTTCCTTCGACAATGCCAATATAAGGTTTGTTATTCGTTTTGTGAATCCATAAATAGCAAAACATTTTTCCTTTATAACAAAAAAAGGGCATGCCATATTTTAATGTATGGGTGATTTCAGCATCCTGCGAAAGAATAATTTGCCGTAATGCCAGCAGGCAGCCTTTGTTCGGGCTCTTCTTGTTTTAGGTAGAAATTATTAAGCTCTAAACTCATTTTGTGTTTTTGTTTTAATGTTTTAAATGTAAAGTTCACACTTGAGATAGCTATCGGACAATGTTATTAAGTTAAGCTTTTTGAACTAATGCTCTTTCTCGCCAACGCCAAGCGCCAACGCCAAGTTTGTACATAGATTCTTTGTGTCTTTGCGCCTTTGCGATTAATTTATTCAGCAAAACATTGCAGGCATTTCCTTAACTTAATGGCATTGAGTTATCGGGAGTGGCAAGAAAAATCAATAATCAATTTCATCATTATATCTGTTTGTGGATCATCTCCTAATTTAAAAATATGTTTGTCAAATTCAACAAAGCCATTTTTCTTGTAAAAAGCCAATGCTCTATGATTTTGTCCCAAACGCCAAGCCATAAATAGCCTACGTTTTTTTCTTTGCCAATTTGCAATGCTTTGTCATACAAGAGTTGTCCAACCTTTTTGCCTAAAAATTCTTGTGAAACGTAAATCCGTTCTATTTTCAGGGCATTATTGTCTTTTAGTTCTGTTTGAGCATCTCCTAAATTTGTTTTTAGGTATCCAATCACGGCATCGTTTAATACGGCAAAGAAGAATTCTGAATCTGGATTTTCAATTTCTTTTTTAAGTTTATCAAAGGCAAAACTGGTAGACAAATAATGGTTCATGTTTTTCTTCCGTATTTGGCTTCGAAAAAGTTTCTAGAAAACGTTGTCTTTCCGATATTTTGCAGTTTTTGAATATCAGCAATTGTGACTTTCTCAATTTTAATGGTTTCCATGGATTGGTAATAAATAAGTTTTCAATTAATGTTTATTCCTCTTTTCTCCAAAGCAAGAATTCAGCATTATCAGTACAAGACATTGATTCTATAAAATTTTCAAAATTGAAACTTTCGTATTCTGATACGATATTGTAAACTGTTTCGAATCCTTTTGAACCTTGAGGAATTAAACACCCAGAATCTTTACCAATTAATACCAACCAAATATCTGGTGCAAATGGACCTTCATCTGTATTTATCAATTTTATTGCCTCAATATCTTTCCACAAAATGGTTTCAGTTTCCCTTCTCGGATGTTCTACTTTTATGAATTTGTCCTGTTGTTGTTATCAGATATTCATCCTCTGGATTTTTAGGTTTCAATTTTCCAAATAGTCTGTCAAGTATTCCCATAGATTAGATTTGAAGGTCTGTTTATATTCAAATGTAGTTGGTTTTGTGTAAACCTTCTTGCAATAACAGCATTATTTTAATCTAGTCCTTTTGTTTTTTGAAAGTATAACAATTGAATTATTCAATGGCATTACATCTAAAAAAAAACACTTTAAACAAAGTGGCTATCCGAAAAGTAATTTTCAGATAGCCTCTTTTTTTTTAATTTTAGAAGACATGATAGATAATTGCTCCAGCGGAGCATCCTATTTATAGCAAATTTAAAGGGGTTTAGGAAAAAGCTACAGCGTAGCGATATTTTGGTTTTTTCTTTAGATTGTTATAGGTGTTGTTCCAATTGATTGTCGTTCAGGATTGTTGGTTGTGTGGTTAATGAAATACTAGTCCGATGGGGTTTCTTTTGATTATAAATAAAATTGCTATAAATGTAACGTCCCGCTGGACTTTCTTTATCAATAATATTATTTCAACAAATAAAAGAGGTTATCCAAAAGTCAATACTTTTAGATAACCTCTTTTACAAAATCACGACTCGTCTTTTTATATTTTATTCCTGAATTTTCTTTATGGTCATATTAATATTCATTGGATTAGGTGCTGCCTCCCTAACAACAGGAGCATGTATTAACCTTAGCAATACGTA
>NZ_JBXBAV010000089.1:0-21483 GCF_056783245.1 Flavobacterium sp. TC780
AGGCTTCTTTGCTGTTGTAAAAATAATAAAGAAATCTGATCTATTGATATGTAGTATTCTTATTCTCTCTTTAACGCTAGTTTTTATAAGTATCCTCATAATAAATAGCATTTGATATACACACCTATTTAATTTATATAGGAGGAATCGGAATGATAATCGGTCATTTTATAAACTACATAAGTCATAAAAAATCTCAACAATGAAAAAACTGCCTGTAACTGTATTAAGTGGATTCTTAGGAGCTGGAAAAACAACGTTACTAAACCATATCCTCCACAATAAAAAAGGATTAAAAGTCGCTGTAATAGTAAATGATATGAGCGAAATAAATATTGATGCACAACTCATAAAGAATGAGCATACATTATCCCGCACAGAAGAAAAGCTGGTTGAAATGACTAATGGCTGCATTTGTTGCACCTTGCGTGAAGATTTAATGATTGAAGTAGAAAAACTTGCAAAGGAAAATCGTTTTGACTATTTACTTATCGAAAGCATGGCATTAGTGAGCCTATTCCTGTTGCTCAAACTTTCACGTTTGTAAATGAGGATGAAAATATCGATTTATCCCGATTTAGCTATGTTGACACAATGGTTACCGTCGTAGATAGCTATAACTTTTTCAAGGACTTTGGTTCTGCAGAAACACTTGCAGACAGGAATGCATCTGATATTGACGACAACCGCACTATTGTTAATCTTTTGGTCGATCAGGTAGAATTTGCCAATGTAATTATTCTAAACAAAACCGATTTAATAAGCCCAGAGTCACTGGAAATACTTAAAGCTTCTATTCATAAATTAAATCCTGTTGCCAAGATACTTACTTCAGTTTTAGGAAAAGTAAATCCTGTTGAAATAATAAACACGAGGTTATTCAATTTTGAAGAAGCAGAAGCCTCAGCAGGATGGATTAGGGAATTAGAAGGAATTCATACACCCGAAACCAATGAATATGGAATAAGCTCATTTGTATTTCGTGACTCGAAACGATTGCATCCTCATCGTTTTTGGGATTTTATTAAATCTGATTTCCCTACAAATGTTATAAGAAGTAAAGGATTACTGTGGATGGCATCTCGCCCAGAACAAGCAATAAACTGGAGTCAGGCTGGCGGATCAATGAAGCCGAAAGGTGCTGGTGTTTGGTGGGCAAGTATGCCGCTTGGCGAACGCATGACGTTTGACAATTTTGTTGAATTTAGGATATAATCGAAGAACGCTGGACTGCCGATTTTGGTGACCGACTTAATGAGATTGTTTTTATAGGTCAAAAAATGAATGAAACCGAAATCTTGAAAGAACTTAAAAATTGTCTTTGTACTCCAGATGAAATTATAGATTTCCCAAAATGGCTTTTTTCCAGACAAAGATCCTTTCCCTATTCCAAAAGCATTTTCATAAACACTAAACATAAAATCATGCCAGACAATAATAAATATGATGTTATAACATTGGAGGAAGCTATGCAGGATTTTCTGCTGCTATGGCACTTGGGCGTTCCTTACGAAAAGTATTAATAATCGACAGCGGAAAACCTTGTAATCAACAAACTCCATATTCCATAATTTTATAACACACGATGGTAAAAAACCTTTGGATATAAATACTAAAGCAAAAAAACAAGTATTAAAATATCCAAGTATATCTTTCTTAAATGAAAAAGCAATTAAAGCATTAAAGACAGAAACAGATTTTGAGATAGAAACAGAAAAAGAAGGAACATTTACTGCCCGAAAAGTTACTTTTTACAACAGGACTAAAAGATATATTTCCAGAAATAAATGGGTTTGCAGAATGCTGGGGAATTTCAATATTACATTGCCCATATTGCCACGGATACGAGGTAAAAAATGAAAAAACCGGCATTATTGCAAACGGAACTATAGGATATGAGTTTATCAAAATGATTTCAAATTGGACAAAAGACTTAACCGTTTTTACAAACGGTAAAACAACCCTAACCGAAGAACAAACTGCAATCTTAAAAAAAAACAATGTAACTGTTGTAGAAAATGAAATTGACTATTTCAAATGAAGGTAAAATAATAAACATCGTTTTCAAGAACGGAACTAAAATCGCTGTAAAAGCAATTTATGCCAAACCACCTTTTGAACAACATTCCCTTTTACCACAAGAATTAGGCTGCGAAATAACAGAACAGGGCCTGATAAAGGTCGATACTTTCCAAAAAACTACTATTGCGGGCATTTATGCAGCAGGCGACAATAGCACATTGGTTCGTTCTCTTGCTCAGGCAGTTTCATCGGGATCTGTAGCTGGTGCTTTAATAAACAAAGAACTTATTGACGAAGATTTTGTTTAGATGCAATAAAAAAATAGCATTTTAAGAACTTTGTTTCTTATTAAATTCCAATTGTTTTGGTTTGCGATTGGAATAGTAAGCGGTTCATTCTTAATAATGAGCCGCTTTTTTTGATGCAGAAATGTATTTTTAGCCATCAAAATTTTGTTTGTCAAATATAATTTTTAGATTTGTCTAAAATATAATTTAAATAAAATGAAATATTTATTTACAATACTACTGTTTTCAATGCTTCAGGTCAGTTTTTCGCAAAATACCTCTTCAATTTCAGGAAAGGTATCTATCGAAAATCCAGAAACTCAACAAGCAAATGTTCAAATACTAAAAACTAATTATAAAACACAAACGGATAGTTTAGGCTATTACAAATTAGAAGCTATTCCGCTAGGCAATTATAAAATTCAAATTTCATCACTTGGTCAAAAAACAATAACTAAGAATATTGTTGTTAAAGAAAATGAGCCTTTGACTTTAGATTTTGAATTAACAAGTAATGAAAATGAGCTTAATGAAGTCGTAATTTCGGGAACATTAAAAGCCGTAAAGCGTTTAGAAAGTGCTGTTCCTGTAGAAGTTTACACACCAGTATTTTTTAAGAAAAACCCAACGGCTAATATTTATGAAGCTTTACAAAATGTAAATGGGGTACGACCTCAACTAAATTGTGGTGTTTGTAACACTGGAGACATTCATATAAATGGTCTCGAAGGCCCTTATACAGCAGTAATGATTGATGGAATGCCAATTGTGAGCAGTTTATCAACCGTTTATGGATTATCAGGAAATTCCGAATTGACTGGTTGAAAGAATAGAAATTGTAAAAGGCCCTGCATCTTCCTTATACGGTAGTGAGGCTGTTGGTGGATTGATAAATATTATAACAAAAAGTGCCAGCAATGCACCCGTTTTTTCTGCTGATGTTTTTACAACAAGTTGGCTGGAAACAAATGTAGATTTAGGAGTAAAATTCAATGTTGGAAAAAATGCAACAGCTTTACTGGGAGTTAATTATTTTAATTACAACCAAAAAATTGACAATGATAATGATGGTTTTACAGATGTCACGCTTCAGGATCGCGTATCAGTATTTCAAAAATGGACTTTTAAAAGGAAAGAAAATAGAATATTTACTCTCGCAGGACGTGGCATGTATGAAGACCGTTGGGGTGGTGATATGCGCTGGGAGAAAAAATATAGAGGTGGTGATGAAATTTATGGAGAAAGCGTTTATACCAAACGTGCCGAACTTATAGGAAGCTATCAATTACCAACAGATGAAAAATTGATATTCTCATTCTCAGGTAATGTACATTATCAAGACAGCCGCTACGGAACTACTTCTTACATTGCTAACCAAAAAATAGGTTTTGCCCAACTTACTTGGGATAAGAAAATTAAAAATAACGATTTGCTTGCCGGAATAGCATCACGTTACACTTATTACGATGACAATACAACATCTACAGAATTACAAGGGAAAAACAATCCAGACAAAACATGGTTACCTGGTATATTTATACAAGATGAAATAACATTCAACGAAAAACACAAAATACTCTTAGGTCTTAGATACGATTATAACTCTATCCATGGAAATATTATAACACCACGATTTGCCTATAAATTAAAATTCAATGATAACAATATCCTTCGATTTAACGCAGGAACAGGATATAGAGTCGTGAATTTATTTACAGAAGACCACGCCGCTTTAACTGGATCAAGAGAAGTTATCATTGCTAATAATCTAAATCCTGAAAAATCAATCAATGCTAACATAAATTACATCAAGAAAATATACTTTAACAGTGGAACATTTATTGGTATCGAAACTACTGCTTTTCATACTCGATTTAACAATAAAATAATAGCAGATTATGATACAGACCCAAACAAAATCATTTATGACAACATTGATGGGCATGCTGTAAGTCAGGGAATCAGCACAAACATTGATATAAACTTCAATAACGGATTAAAATTAATTGCTGGCGCAACGATCATGGATGTTTCAAATATTGAAAACGGAGTCCGTGAAAGACCATATTTAACAGAAAAGTTTACAGCAACTTGGAGTGCTTCGTATAAAATTAATCCAATTAATTTAGCAATTGATTATACTGGAAATTTATATAGCCCAATGAAATTACCTTTATTAGGCGATAACGATCCTAGAGACCCAAACTCTCCTTGGTATAGTTTACAAAATATTCAGTTTACCTATACAGGTTGGAAAAATTTTGAGTTATATGCAGGAATCAAAAACCTCCTTAACTTTACACCTAAACGAAATAACCCTTTCTTAATTTCAAGAACAAACGATCCTTTTGATAAAAATGTTGACTACGATGCAAACGGAAAAGTACTTGTAACACCAAGTAATCCATACGGAATGACATTTGACACTACTTATGTTTATGCTCCAAATCAAGGAATTCGTAGTTTCTTTGGATTACGATATAACCTGAGGTAAAAATAATTCATGCCATAGATTAAAGAAGTTGATCACGAAAAAGAAGGCTGATGATGCAGATTTACAAAAGCAAAGATGCGGATAAAACAGATTTTTTTATTGTTCTTAAATCGGTTTTAATCCGAGTTTTCGCCTTAGCGAATTCATTTTATCCGCATTCCTTTTAAGCCACAGATTATAAAAATTAAAAGAATTTCAAACCTTTGTGTACTTTGCGTAAATGTTTGTGTCCCTTGCGGTTAAATTATCGCTGACAAAAACAAAACAAAACAAATGAAAAAGCTGATTCTAATTATTTTCTTGATAGGGATTAACTCCAATGGATTTGCTCAACTACGCTCCTATTCGTTTGAACAAATAGACAGCTTACAGCAAATTCAAAAACGGAAAGTCATCATTTTTATCCATACCGATTGGTGCAAATATTGTCAGGCGATGAAAAATTCAACTTTTAAAAACAAAACAATAATAACTCAACTCAACTCCGAATTCTATTTTATTGATTTTCATGCAGAAGAAAAAAGAACAATCCGTTTCAATAATCAAACATTCATTTATAAATCAAACGGAAACTCAAGCGGAGCTAACGAATTAGCGATTCAGTTAGGCACCGTTAACAATCAACTAGCTTACCCAATCATTTGTGCTTTAAATCCCGAAAATGAAATCATATTCCAAGACACAAACTATCGCAATGCAAAAGACTTTGAAGTAATATTGGCAAAGCTGAAAGAATAAAAAATCAACCATGTAAGTCATATAAGTTCATTAAAATAAAGCCATTAAACTTGTTTTTAATTATATCGTTATAAAAAAATTTATTGAATAAACGCAACGAATTAAAATTACCTATTTTTGATAAAAATAGTACCACCAAAACATGAAGCATTTCGATTACATTTTTACAGGAACTGGTTTATCAGCAATGATGACGGTTTATAAGATGGTGCTATCTGAGAAGTTTATTGGAAAAACTATTTTATTAATTGATGAGGATTTAAAAAAAACCAATGACAGGACTTGGTGTTTTTGGCAAAAAGAGCCCTCAATTTGGGAAAGTGTCATTTCAAAAAAATGGGATACCGCATTATTTGCCAATGAAAGCTTTAAAAGAAATTTAGATTTAAGTCCTTATCAATACAATCAAATTCGTAGTTTAGACTTTTATAATTTTGTTTTTGAACTTATCAAGGAACAAAAGAATGTTACTTTTCTTAACGACAAAGTAACCGATATTAATGAACTCGACACACATGTTTTTGTAGCTACTTCGACTAATACATTTACCTGCAATCAACTTTTAAATAGCATTTATAACAAAGCATTAATCGAAAACCAACAACAATATCCTGTTTTACAACAGCATTTTATTGGGTGGTTCATCAAAAGCAAACAAAATCTTCTTAATCCAGAACAAGTTACATTCATGGATTTTTCGGTTGCACAAAAAACAACACACGCTTCATGTATGTTTTACCAACATCAAAAAAAGAAGCTTTAGTAGAATATACCTTATTTTCGCATACCCTTTTAGAAAAACAGGAATACGAATCAGAGATTAAAAACTATATTCATAATTTAGGCATTCAAGATTACGAGATAGTTGAGAAAGAAAAAGGAAGTATTCCGATGACCTGTTACCCCTTTTGGAAAAGAAATACTGAACGCGTACTGAACATTGGTACAGCAGGTGGATGGACAAAAGCAAGTACAGGGTACACATTCAGGAAATCAGATAAAAAATCGACCCAATTGGTTGCGTTTCTTCAAACTAAAATACCAAACCTTCGACACCAATTAAAATGTCCTCATTCCATAAAAAAGATAAGTTCTGGTTTTATGACCTGCTTTTACTAGACATCCTTGACAGGAATAACGAACTCGGAAGTCGCATTTTCTCAGATATGTTCCAAAAAGGAAATCCAGCATTAATTTTTAAATTCTTAGACGAAGAAACTAGCTTTGCAGAAGATGTTAAAGTTATTTTAAAGTGTCCTAAAACACCATTTATTAAAGCGTTATTTAGAGTGATTTTTCTTTCAAAGAAATTCTAACTCTAAACGATAACCATTGAAAAAAATTATTTTAGGTTGTAGCTTTTTAATTCCCTTTCTCACATTTGCACAAGTTCCCAAAAACAAGACGCAAGACGCAATTGTTAAACAATCTCTGGATAGTTGTGCTTATAAATACAATTATACATTCCAAATGCAAGAATGGCAAAGCTGTATTGATGAAGGTTTAAAAAAAGATAGTACAATAGCTTATTTATGGCAACAAAAAGCAATGCCGTATTTTAAATGCAAAAAGTACGAGATTGGAATGCCATTTTTAGACAAGGCTGTTTTATACGACAAACAAGGATGGCTTCCCTATAGAGGTTTTATGAAATGTATTTTTTCAAAATCATATAAAGAAGCAATCACAGACCTAAAAGAATGTATCAAGCTTTATGGAAATGGCTACATAATGGATCATACCTACAGTTTTTATATCGGACTTTGTTACTTACAATTGAACGAATACGACAAAGCGGAAAAGGTTTTTGATGATTATGTAAATGACATTTACAAAAACAGACAACAATTAAACACCCTACCGCTTACTTTTATCAAGCCATAGCAAAATATGAACTGCAAAAAAAGGATGAAGCAATTGCAATTTTTGATAAAGCATTAAAAATCTATCCACAATTTTCAGATGTAAAATATTATAAAGCAATTTGTTGGTAAAATTAGGAAAACCAAAAGAAGAAGTGGTTGCCTTAGTTGGGCTTGCAAGAGAAGATGCAGCAAAGGGATTTACTATTAATGAGGACAATACTGTTTACGAAACTTATCCATATCAAAAAAAATTTACCAAATAACAATTAAACTATAACAAAACTTTATAAAGGAATTAAAGTTCTTGTTTTTAAACTTTGTAACTTTGCAACTCGAAAAAGTTAAACTAAAAAATAAAAAATATGTATCCAGAAGAAATGGTAAAACCAATGCAAGCTGAATTAACAAAACATCTGCAGGTTTTCAAGATTTACATAGTGCAGCAGAAGTTGATAACGCAATCAAATCAGAAGGAACAACACTAGTAGTTGTAAATTCAGTATGTGGATGTGCAGCAAGAAACGCACGTCCAGGAGCAAAAATGAGCTAAGAAGGTGCTAAAAATCCGGATAATTTAATCACTGTTTTTGCAGGAGTTGATAAAGAAGCTGTTGATGCGGCTAGACAACATATGTTCCCTTTCCTCCATCTTCGCCAAGTATGGCATTATTCAAAAATGGAGAATTAGTTCATATGCTTGAGCGTCACCACATCGAAGGGCGCCCAGCTGAATTAATTGCAGAAAACCTAAAAGACGCTTTCAACGAGCACTGCTAGGATTAAGGTTCAAAATTACAAAAGCACTAAATTAATTTAGTGCTTTTTTGTTTTTAGCCTCATTGTTAGTCTACAGTTTATAGTCTCGGTTTAACAGTTTCTCAAAACCCTAGCTATTTAGGACCTCTTTATAAGTATCGAGTCTTTACTCTTTCATAACCTTTGCAACTCTGAGCCTTTGCAACTTCATAACTTTTTCCTTACCTTTGCACCTCAAAACATTTCTCAACTTAAAACTGTTTATAGCATGCAACTGTATAACACTTTGAGCGCAGAAGAAAGAGCCATCATGATTGATGATGCAGGTAAACAACGTCTTACGTTGTCTTTCTATGCGTATGCAAAAATTCAAGATCCCAAAAAATTTCGCGATGATTTATTTCTAGCCTGGAACGCACTCGATGCTTTAGGCCGAATCTACGTTGCCAACGAAGGAATAAACGCTCAAATGAGTATTCCGGAAGAAAATTTAGAAGCTTTTAGAGCAACTCTAGAAGTTTATGATTTTCATGAAAGGCATACGTTTAAAAATCGAAGCTGTAGAACATGACGATCACTCATTTTTAAAATTAACCATCAAAGTCCGTGATAAAATTGTTGCTGACGGTTTAAACGACGATACTTTTGATGTTACAAACATAGGCGTTCACTTAAAAGCCAAAGAATTTAACGACATCCTCGAAGATCCAAATACAATTGTTGTTGATTTTAGAAATCACTATGAAAGTGAAGTCGGTCATTTTAAAGGTGCCATAACTCCAGATGTTGAAACTTTTAGAGAAAGCTTACCGATAATTAACGAGCAACTTCAAAATCATAAAGAAGATAAAAACCTAGTAATGTACTGCACAGGTGGAATTCGTTGTGAGAAAGCAAGTGCTTACTTTAAACATCAAGGTTTTAAGAATGTATATCAGCTAGAAGGTGGAATCATTAATTACAAAAAACAACTTGAAGAAGAAGGTTTAGAAAGTAAGTTCATTGGTAAAAACTTTGTATTTGATAATCGTCTAGGCGAAAGAATCACAGATGATATTATTTCACAATGTCATCAATGCGGAAAACCTTGTGACAATCATACCAATTGTGAGAATGACGGATGCCATTTATTATTTATCCAATGTGATGAATGTAAATCGGCAATGGAAAACTGCTGTTCTACAGAATGCCTTGAAGTTATACATATGCCCTTGGTAGATCAGGTAAGAATGAGAACTGGAAAACAAGTTGGGAACAAAGTGTTTAGAAAAGGAAAATCAGAAAATTTAAAATTCAAACATTCTGGTGAACTGCCAGATACAGCTTTGGCAGCTGCTGAGAAACCAGTAGATATTCGCCAGAAAATAAAAGTAAAAAAAGTACTTCTTGGTAAAGCTGAACATTACTATGTAAAAGCACAAGTTGGTCTTTTTACTATCGAAAATCAAGAGTTAAACACTGGTGACACCATCTTAATCTCTGGACCAACTACAGGAAATCAGGAATTGGTTTTAGAAAAAATGATGGTTAACGACACTGCAAATACTACTGCTAAAAAAGGAGATAGAGTTACTTTTGAAGTTCCCTTTAGAATTAGATTGTCGGATAAAATCTATAAAATTTTAGACTAATCCATCATGACAATAAACGATACAATTGAACTTATGGCTCCCGCAGGGAGCTTTGAGTCACTTCAGGCTGCGCTTGATAATGGCGCTGATTCTATTTATTTTGGTGTAGAACAACTCAACATGAGAGCACGCTCAACTGTGAATTTCACTATGGATGATTTACAAGAAATCTCTAATCGTTGTGAATCTAAAAACGTACGAAGCTATCTTACTTTAAATACAATCATTTACGATCACGATTTATCGGTTGTAAAAACGCTATTGAACAAAGCCAAAGAAGCTAATATTACAGCGGTAATCGCATCTGACCAAGCCGTAATTGCAATGGCAAGAACAATTGGTATGGAAGTGCATATTTCGACACAGCTGAATGTGACCAATATTGAAACCATAAAATTCTATAGCTTATTTGCAGACACAATGGTTTTAAGCCGAGAATTGAGTCTACGTCAGGTAAAAAGTATTACGGATCAAATCGAGAAAGAACAAATAAAAGGTCCAAACGGAAATTTAGTTGAAATCGAAATTTTCGGACATGGCGCTTTATGCATGGCGGTTTCTGGAAAATGTTATTTGAGTTTACATTCAAATAACTCATCTGCAAACCGAGGTGCTTGCAAGCAAAACTGTCGTAAAAAATATACTGTCATAGACCAAGAAACAGGTTTTGAAATCGAAGTCGATAACGAATACCTGATGTCGCCTAAAGATTTATGCACACTGGATTTTCTTGATCAAGTAATCGATTCTGGAATTCAGGTTTTAAAAATAGAAGGACGTGGGCGTGCACCCGAATATGTGGCAACAGTAATAAAAACATATCGCGAAGCTATTGATGCTTACTACGATGGAACTTTTTCAAAAGAAAAAATTGCCATTTGGATGGAAGCCTTAAACACAGTTTACAATCGTGGTTTTTGGTCAGGATATTACCTAGGACAAGAATTAGGAGAATGGAGTGATATTCCAGGATCAGCGGCAACCCAAAAGAAAGTCTATGTAGGTAAAGGAACTCACTTCTTTCCAAAAGCAGAAGTTGGGCAATTTAAAATTGAAGCTTACGATATTAAAATTGGAGATAGAATTCTTGTAACTGGACCTAGTACAGGAGCTCAAGAAATGATAATCGACGAAATGTATGTAAATGACATTGTAGCCGATAAAGCTACAAAAGGAGACGATTGCACCTTCAAATTACCTTTCAGAATTAGAATCTCTGATAAATTATATAAAATCGTAGAGGCGTAATGGTTATTGTAACACTACAAAGAGACAAGTGCATTGGTTGTAACTATTGTGTAGAAATGGATCCTTTACATTTTCAGATGTCAAAAAAAGATGGAAAATCAGTATTGATACATTCAGTAAATGCAAAAGGATTTTTTACTCTAAAATCACCTAATCATGCCATTGTAGAAAGTTGCGAATTGGCAGCAAAAGCTTGTCCAGTAAAAATCATTACGGTAAAGGAAACCTAAAAGAAAGCCCTATTCGATTTGATATAGAATAGGGCTTTTCTTTTTTATAAGGCAAATTAGTGTCTGTTATCACAATTTATAAAAACATCCGGTAGATTTTTATCTAAGAATGAGATCCCTGGACAACCGAAGGAAACGTATACAAAACCAAAAACTACCTCAGGTTTATTCTTAAACAGTTTACCAGTCCATTGACTGACTTCTTTATCCTCACTATTACTGTTTAATTCTGCAAGCGAGCTACCCTCACTCTCATAGTAATACTTTTCACAAACAATCTTGTTTGTTTTTTCCTCTTTAACAATCAATCTTCTCAACAATACCGTTTCTTCATTTATATAATCTTGTAAAAAATATTCAAATCCGTTTGATTTATAACTATAAGCCGTTTTTTTACTTGCTGTTTTTATCAAATCATTATATTCCGGATTTACAGTTGCTGCAGGCACCTTAGCAATTGTTGTCTCTTTCCATTTTATGGCTTTCAATTGCTTCATTGCAAAAGGATTCTTTGAACCAATGCAAACCAAAGTATTCAAATAATAGGAGTCAAATCCTTTTAGTAATTTGGGATCTAGTCCAAATCCAATCATATAATCATGTTGTGAATAAGGCCAATCTGCCCCGTATACATTTATAGCAGCCACTACTTGTAGAAATTTCACAGAAAATGCATTGACAATATTAGTGGCGTAATCGTAAACATAAACACTATCTTTTTCTGATATTTTCATTTTAGATAGCATTCTGTTTTTATATGTCGAATTCAATACTAGATATTGAGCGTCTTTTTCTCCTAATTTTTTGACATCAGGGATAGCAAGAGAATCTTTATGTTCGCTTAATTGATATTTATCAGACAAGGATATTAGCGCAATAGTATCTTTTTCTCCAAAAATTGAATTAACATTATATATATCCAAATCAGATACTTTTTGTGTTTCCACAGCTACAACGCTAGTAAGAGTTGTGTCTTTTTTAACTGAATTTATGTTTTTTTGATCTAAAGGCTTTTTATTCGTACAACTAATAAAAAAAGGGATTGCGAATAAAACGTAAAATAATTTGTTCATGGGTTTTGTTCTAAATAATATAAAAAGATTGATAATTTTTGAAAGTATTGACAATGAGCTCAACAACATAATAATAATTTGCATTCCAGTAACTAATAACTCGTATCAATGAGGGATATTTTGTTTATTTAATCAACATTCGAGGTTAATATTTTAAGATAAAATCTACAAATACAACCCAAATATAAGTTTAAATAATTATTTAAGAATAATCACAATAGTTTTTTTGAGTAGAAAAATTATTCTCAAACAATAAGTTCTTTTAACTAAGATAAATAAATAACAACCGAATTTTCTTGATAAATCCAGTTTCATAATATCATAAAAACCATTAATTTTCTCTTAAACACGACTGTCTTTTGTATTTAACGTAGCATTAGTGTTAATCCATTAAAAAGCAAACTAAAAAAAATACTATCTTTACACATTAATCTTTTTTAAGAACTTAAGTTGCATTTATTGCGACACTACATATAAAATTATGGCATGTACAAGTTGTTCAACTTCTGATGGTGGCGCACCTAAGGGTTGTAAAAATAATGGGACTTGCGGCACCGATAGCTGCAATAAATTAACTGTTTTTGATTGGCTTTCTAATATGAGTTTACCTAACGGAGAAGCTCCTTTTGATTGTGTTGAAGTACGTTTTAAAAATGGTAGAAAAGAATTCTTTAGAAACGTAGATAAATTAACTTTAAGTATTGGAGATATTGTTGCAACTGTAGCATCTCCAGGACATGACATAGGAATTGTAACTCTTACAGGCGAATTGGTAAAAATTCAAATGAAGAAAAAAGGAGTTAATCCAGCGAGTAATGAAGTTCCTAAAATTTACCGCAAAAGCTTCGCAAAAAGACATCGACATTTGGTCGGCGGCTCGTGAAAGAGAGGAGCCTATGAAAGTTCGTGCACGTGAACTAGCGATTGCTCAAAAACTTGAAATGAAAATTTCAGATATTGAATTTCAAGGAGATGGCTCAAAAGCTACTTTTTATTATACCGCAAATGACAGAGTCGATTTTAGACTTTTAATTAAAGATTTCGCTAAAGAATTCAGTACCAGAGTCGAAATGAAACAAGTTGGTTTCCGTCAGGAAGCAGCTCGTTTAGGAGGTATTGGTTCATGCGGAAGAGAATTATGCTGTTCAACTTGGCTGACTGACTTTAGAAGTGTAAATACCTCAGCAGCTCGTTACCAACAACTATCGTTGAATCCACAAAAATTAGCGGGACAATGCGGAAAGTTAAAGTGTTGCTTAAATTACGAGCTAGACACTTATATGGATGCTCTTAAAGATTTTCCAGATTATGATACTAAATTAGTTACTGAAAAAGGTGATGCTATTTGCCAAAAACAGGATATTTTTAAAGGATTAATGTGGTTTGCTTATACAAACAACTTTGCAAATTGGCATGTTTTAAAAATAGATCAAGTAAAAGAGATTATCGCTGAAAATAAACTTAAAAATAGAGTTTCTTCTCTTGAAGATTTTGCAATTGAGGTTACTCAAGAGCCTGAAAAAGACTTCAATAACGCAATGGGTCAAGAAAGTTTAACTCGTTTTGACCAACCTAAAAGAAAGAAAAAACCAGCTAAAAAACGCAAAACTATTGGCGAAAATGCTGCTGTAGCTCCTGCAATTGCTCCCAACAATCAAGCACCAAAGAATCAAAATCCAAAAGGCAATAAACCAGCTGGAAACAATAATAACAATAAGCCAAACAATAATGCTGCGAACGATAAAAAACCAGCTGGCCCTAGAAAACCAATAATTATTACAAAAAATGAGAATAAAAAATAGCGCATTCTTCTTTTGGTGGCTATACTTCTTTTTTCATGCGACAAAAAAAGAGTATTTGATGAATACAAATCTGTTGGAGATGCTTGGCATAAAGACAGCATTGTAACCTTCGACTTACCCGAATTAGATTCGACCAAACGGTACAATTTGTTTGTAAATTTGAGAGATAACAACAATTTTCCCTTCAACAATATATTTTTAATTGTTGCTATCGAAACCCAAAGCGGATTTACAAAAGTAGATACTCTTGAATACCAAATGGCACATCCAGACGGAACTTTAATGGGGAACGGATTTACTGATATAAAAGAAAGCAAACTCTTTTATAAAGAGGATGTTAAGTTTAAAGGAAAATACAAAGTTCATATCAAACAAGCAGTTAGAGAATCAGGAAAAGTTCCTGGAGTACAACAACTTGACGGAATTACTGATGTAGGTTTTAGAATTGAAAAAAAAGATTAGATATAGATTTATATGGCTGCTAAAAAAAACAATCCAACAAAAATCGATAAAGACATAAATTATTACAAAAAGACCTTTTGGAAAATTTTTGGCTACGGTTTATTAGGTGTTATTACCTTTTTCTTATTTGCTTCATGGGGAATTTTTGGTTCTATGCCTTCTTTTGAAGACTTAGAAAATCCAGACTCTAATTTAGCTACCGAAATTATCTCCTCGGATGGAGTTGTTATTGGTAAATATTTCCAGACAAACAGATCACAATTAAAATATTCCGACTTACCTAAAAGTCTAGTCGAAGCACTTGTAGCTACCGAAGATGAGCGTTTTTACGAACATTCGGGTATTGACGGACGTGGAACTTTAAGAGCTATTGCCAGTTTAGGAACTAGTGGAGGCGCAAGTACGCTTACACAACAATTAGCCAAACAATTATTTCACGGAGAAGGATCTAAATTTTTACCTTTTAGAATTGTACAAAAAGTAAAAGAATGGATTATCGCCATTCGTTTGGAAAGACAATATACTAAAAATGAAATCATTGCAATGTACTGTAACGTATATGATTTTGGTAATTATTCCGTAGGAGTAAGTTCTGCTGCTCAAACCTATTTCTCTAAGGAACCAAAAGATTTAACCATGGACGAATCGGCAATATTAGTCGGAATGTTCAAGAATTCAGGTTTATACAATCCGGTAAGAAATCCGCAAGGAGTTAAAAACCGTCGTAATGTTGTGCTTTCGCAAATGGAAAAAGCGGGTATGATCACAAACGATCAAAAAAACAAGCTACAAGCACTTCCAATTTCATTGAAATTCAAGCTTGAAAGTCACCGTGAAGGAACTGCAACTTACTTTAGAGAATATTTACGTGACTACATGAAAAAATGGGTAGCCGAAAATAAAAAACCAGATGGTACTGAATATAACATTTACAAAGATGGCTTAAAAATATACACGACTATCGATTCCAGAATGCAATTGCATGCTGAAGAAGCTGTTGCTGCACATATGAAAAACTTACAAGAAGAGTTTTTCCAACAATCTGAAAACAAATAAAAATGCTCCTTTCGTTAATATTTCTGAAGCTGAAACGCAACGAATTATAAACCAGGCAATGAAGTCTTCATACCGTTGGACAGTAATGAAAGCTGCCGATAAAAGTGATGAAGAAATCATAAAGTCATTTAGCGAGAAAACAAAAATGACTGTGTTTACCTGGAAAGGTGAAAGAGACACAATCATGACTCCTCTGGATTCTATACGTTATTACAAACACTTTTTGCAAGCTGGTTTAATGGCAATGGAACCACAAACTGGTAGCATCAAAGCTTGGGTTGGTGGAATCAATTACAAATATTTCCAATACGACCACGTAGGTCAAGGCGCAAGACAAGTAGGTTCTACATTTAAACCGTTTGTTTATGCTGCAGCGATTGAACAATTAAAGATGTCTCCTTGTGACTCAATCTTAGATGGTCCATTTATGATTCATAAAGGACGTCATCACGTTACTGCTGACTGGGAACCAAGAACTTGGATAACAGATACCGCGGAATGGTTACTTTAAAACAAGGTTTAGCAAACTCTATCAATACGGTTTCGGCTAAATTAATTGACCGTGTTGGTCCAGAAGCTGTAGTTGAACTAGCACATAAATTGGGAGTAAAATCTCAAATTCCGGTACAACCTTCAATCGCATTAGGTGCTGTTGAAATTACTGTTGAAGACATGGTTGCTGCTTATAGCACATTTGCAAACCAAGGTGTTTATGTAAAACCACAGTTCTTAAACCGAATTGAAAATAAAAGTGGCGAAGTAATTTACGAGCCAATTCCAGAATCTCACGATGTACTGAATAAAAGATATCGCATTTGCTGTAATTAAACTTCTTCAAGGAGTTACCGAAAGTGGTTCGGGTTCACGACTACGTACTGAAGGTGGTGGTAGTGGTGATAAGCGTTGGACAGGATATCCATATATGTTCCGAAATCCAATTGCTGGTAAAACAGGAACAACACAAAACCAATCTGATGGTTGGTTTATGGGAATGGTTCCGAACTTAGTTACTGGTGTTTGGGTAGGCTGTGAAGATCGTTCGGCACGTTTCAAAAGTATTACTTACGGACAAGGTGCAACTGCTGCCTTACCTGTTTGGGGTTATTTCATGAAACTTTGTTACGCTGACCCTGCTTTACAAGTATCTAAATCTGATTTCGAAAGACCTGCAAATCTTCAAATAAAAGTAGATTGTTATTCTGCACCAAAAGTAAAAGACACAACAGATACAGAACAAAACACAGACGAATTCGAACTGTAGTTTAGTTTCACTTTTAAAATATCTAATATCCTTTTGTTACTTCTGATTTTTCGGAAGATGCAAAAGGATTTTTTTTTGGAACAAATTGATTGTAGATTAATCCAAGAAATAAAAGATTTACCGCAAAGGAGCGCGCTAAGGTTTACGCAAAGGGCACAAAGCCTAATCTATAAAATAACTTTGCGAACTTTGCGCTTAATTTCCTTGCCACAGATTACTCAGATTAAAAGGATTTAAAAAACTTTGCGAACCTTGCGTAAACCTTAGCGCCCTTTGCGGTTAATCACAATCGTTGTTAAATTATATCAGACAAATTACTTATAGATTTATTTTTTACGAAATCGTTATAATTTAATCTAAAATTGGTATTTTTATCAAAAATATACGTCAATACAAGACAAATAATATGATTAGTAAAAAAGTCAACTCAGTTCAGGAAGCAATTCAAGGAATCAAAAACGACATGACAATTATGTTTGGCGGATTTGGTTTATGTGGTATTCCAGAAAACACCATTGCCGAATTGGTAAAAACAGAAAACTCAGGTCTTACTTGCATCTCTAATAATGCAGGTGTCGATGATTTTGGTTTGGGATTATTATTGCAAAAAAAGCAAATCAAGAAAATGATTTCTTCTTATGTAGGTGAGAATGCCGAATTTGAACGCCAGATGCTTTCAGGAGAATTAGATGTAGAACTTATTCCGCAAGGAACATTAGCCGAACGTTGTCGTGCAGCACAAGCCGGAATTCCAGCTTTTTTCACGCCTGCAGGTTACGGAACCGAAGTTGCCGAAGGTAAAGAAGTTCGTGAGTTCAACGGAAAAATGCATATTATGGAACACGCCTTCAAAGCTGACTTCGCTATTGTAAAAGCATGGAAAGGCGACGAAGCTGGAAATCTTATCTTTAAAGGAACAGCCAAAAATTTCAATTCTTGTATGGCAGGTGCAGCAAAAACAACAATTGCCGAAGTAGAAGAACTAGTTCCAGTTGGTACATTAGATCCAAATCAAATTCATATTCCCGGAATCATGGTACAACGTATCTTTCAAGGAGAAAAATTTGAAAAAAAGGATTGAGCAACGCACAGTGAGACAGAGAAATTAGATAATGAGATAATTTGCCAATTAGATAATGCTTGAAACAATTATCTAATTATCAAATTTTCTAATTAACACATTAAAAAGATATGTTAACAAAAGAAGATATTGCAAAACGAATTGCACAAGAGCTTAAAGACCGTTATTTCGTGAATTTAGGTATCGGAATACCAACATTGGTAGCAAACTATATCCCTAAAGGAATTGACGTTGAATTTCAAAGCGAAAACGGCGTTCTGGGAATGGGACCTTTTCCTTTTGAAGGAGAAGAAGACGCTGATATTATTAATGCAGGAAAACAAACTATTACAACTCTTCCTGGAGCTAGTTTCTTTGATTCGGCTCTTAGTTTTGGAATGATTCGTAGCCAAAAAGTTGATTTAACTATACTTGGTGCTATGGAAGTTTCTGAAAACGGAGATATTGCCAACTGGAAAATCCCAGGTAAAATGGTAAAAGGAATGGGCGGAGCAATGGATTTAGTGGCTTCAGCCGAAAATATTATTGTTGCCATGATGCATGTAAACAAAGCTGGCGAATCTAAAATATTAAAAAAATGCAGCTTACCACTAACTGGTGTTGGTTGTGTAAGAAAGTTGTAACCGAATTAGCTGTTTTAGAAATAACTCCTAAAGGGTTTAAACTTTTAGAACGCGCACCCGGAGTTTCGGTAGAGCATATTATTGCTTCAACTGAAGCAAATTTGATAATTGAAGGTGATATTCCGGAGATGATTATCGATTAACGCTTCTTTTTAAATAATTCACACAAAAGGCTAACACTTAAAAAATGTTAGCCTTTTTCTGTTACAGCTTATTCTAACTAGCGGTCACACATATCTCACAACTAAATCAACATCAGCTAGTTAGGAAGTAAACAAAACACTACAAATCAATAATACAATAATAAAAACAGGTTTTTTCTGATGATTATTTTTAGTTTGTTAATATTTAATAATTATTTAACAACAATTGTTGCATTTTATCGATTATTGTAATTTATGTTAATTTATTTAACAAAATGTTTATATTTTTATAACAAATTAAAGTATTTACCTACACGCTTTAATTACTATACAAACTAATAATTAAATTAACATTAAACCCCAAATCGATTATGAAAAGTACATTACCCAAAATTGCCACAACAACCGCTGTTGTGCTCACATTCTCCTTATCAGCGTTTGCACAAATAACGGATAAACGTGTAAGCCAAAAAAATGTATCCGAAAACGGACAACCAGCCTAATTACCTTTAGTGATAAATCGACCTACAAAGGTTCTGATTCTCAAAAGGTATTTCAGGATCAATTAGGTTTAAAGGAAAATCAATCTTTTGCAAGAGTCAAAACTGAGTCTGATCCACAAGGTTACACACACGAAAAATTTCAATTGTACGAACAAGGTATTAAAGTAGAGTTTGCCAACTACACCTTACATTCCAAAGATGGAAAACTTGTCTCTATGAATGGTGAGTATTACAACATCGAAAAAGTAAAAACTACGCCAAAACTATCTGCTCAGATGCTCTTAATAGAGCAATTAGCTATACTGGTGCTCAACAATACCTTTGGGAAAATCCGCAAGATGCCAAAGCGATTGGTTATGAAAAACCAAAAGGCGAACTGGTATTTTTACCCGCAATGGAAGATCAAGGTACTAACAGAACTACAGACAAGGTTCGTTTAGCCTATAAATTTGACATTTACGCGACAAATCCGGTAAGCAGAGGGGATTTATACATCGATGCAGAAAACGGTCAAATATTGTTCTATAATGCAACTATAAAGCATCTTGGAGAACATGCTCATGGCAGCAAGTCAAAATCAGCTAATGCCGATGCAAAAAACCTAAAAGAAGATGTTGATTCTAAAATGGCTTTTGTTGCAGCAAATGCTGCTACACGTTATAGCGGAACACAAGTAATTCAAACTACTTTAAGCGGGTCTTCTTATATTCTGGCAGATGCTACAAGAGGTTTAGGTATAAACACGTATAATATGAAAAAAGGAACTAGTTATACGGCTGCTGTAAATTTTACAGATGCTGATAATAACTGGACAGCTGCTGAGTATGCAAATGCAAATAAAGACAATGGTGCACTTGATGCGCATTGGGGAGCCGAAAAAACGTATGACTATTGGTCGACAGTTCATGGCAGAAATAGTTTTAATAATGCAGGTGCAGTCATAAAAAGCTATGTACATTACAGTAATGCATACGATAATGCCTACTGGGATGGTAGCGTAATGACTTATGGTGACGGAAGCGGAACTTACTTTGATATCTTAACTGCTATAGATGTTGCAGGACACGAAATTGGTCATGCCGTTTGTACTTATACAGCAAACTTAGCTTACCAAAAAGAATCTGGTGCAATGAATGAAGCTTTCTCAGATATTTGGGGAGCATGTATTGAGTTTTACGCAGCACCTACAAAATCTGTTTGGTTAATTGGTGAAGATATTGAAAGAAGATCGGGTCATCTTGCTTTACGTTCTATGAGTAATCCTAAATCTGAAGGTCAGCCTGACACTTATGGCGGTACAAACTGGAAAGTTATTAATTGTGGAACTCCTACTCAATCCAATGATTATTGTGGTGTTCATACAAATTCTGGTGTACTAAACCATTGGTTTTATATCTTGTCTGTAGGTAAGACAGGAACAAACGATATAGGAAGTTCTTATAGTGTAACAGGAATTACAATTGATAAAGCTGCAAAAATCGCTTATCGTTTAGAGAGTGTATATTTAACTGCAAATTCTACTTTTGCAAATGCAAGAACATCAGGGATACAATCGGCTATTGACTTATACGGTGCTGGATCTGCAGAGGTTATTGCTACAACAAACGCATTTTATGCTGTAGGTGTTGGAGCTGCTTATTCAGGATCTACAGATACAGTTGCTCCAACTGCTCCAACTGCTCTTGCAGCTTCTGGTACAACTGGAACAACTACTAATTTATCATGGACTGCGGCAACAGATAATGTAGCTGTTACAGGATACGATATCTACCAAGGAGCAACTCTTAAAGGTTCATCTACAACTACAAGCTATACTGTAACTGGACTAACTGCCTTAACTGCTTATAGTTTTAGTGTAAAAGCCAAAGATGCTGCAGGAAATGTTTCGCCAGCAAGTAATACTGTAAATGTAACAACACTAGCCAATACTGTTACTTATTGTGCTTCACAAGGAAACAATACTGCCGACGAAAGAATTGGTAAGGTTGCATTTGGTACAATTAACAATACCTCAACAGGTACAGCTGGTTATGAAAACTTTACATCAATTTCAACCAATGTAGCTGCTGGAACTGCTTATACTATCACAATAACTCCTGCATGGACATCTACAACTTACAGTGAAGGTTATGCTGTAGGTGCTGCCTCCCTAACAACAGGAGCATGTATTAACCTTAACACGCAACCTAACGAAGTACAGGCAAAAGA
>NZ_JBXBAV010000090.1:0-16812 GCF_056783245.1 Flavobacterium sp. TC780
TACGTATTGCTAAGGTTAATACATGCTCCTGTTGTTAGGGAGGCAGCACCTGGGGTTCCACTACTGTAGGGTAACGTAGTACTAACACTTAAATGATCTCTTCGATCTCCAGTTTCGTATGTTTTTTTGTTCAGATCAAAACAATTTGGGGATTCAATATGATCATAAATACCGTCATTATCATCATCGACATCTAAAATATCTACAATTCCATCACAATCAAAATCATTTGGACAGCCTGTCTGTTGCCCATATATCGCAGAGGTGAAATTCAATATAAAAAAGAAAACAAAAGAAAAAAATAGCTTTTCTTTATTTTCTTTTTTATGAAATATCGTAAAAAGATTCATTTTATTCATTGGTTCCGATATTATTTGACCACAAGGACAATATTCATAAAATCACTATTGTCACTATTAGCTTGAGCATCTTTCTTCACTTTATAGGTTAAAATGCCCTCTGGACTTACTTTTACATCTTCAAAAACAATATCACTATAAGAGGTTACATAATAATATAGATCCTGTGCCTTTCCAAAAAAAGGAATTTGAGACGGTGCGCCATCACTTTTTACTACTGGATTGGAGAATTGTTTTTTATACTCTTCAAATAAATTGTATTTACCGTTTGTAATAGTAATATCCAATGCTATTGAGGGCATATAAAAGAATTTTACAACATTACCGCTAATGCAAATCCAATCAGCTGCCTCAGGGGTACCAATATTTTGACTCAAACACTGTTTGTCTTTATTGTAAACCAATAAACCGTTAGCCGGGTTTTTGATAGATGAGGTAGCATTACTATTTGTTAAACCAGAAACTCTGGGAATTAACACTCCTGAATCCTCACTTTTTACATCTAAAGAAGAACTCGGATCAGGGGTAAAGGTGCCTATACCAGTACCTTTGTGTTGAGCAAATAATGGTAAAGACATAAAAAGTGACATAATTAGCAGTAATTGAAATAAGTAATTTGTATTCTTCATTGTAGTATATATTTGATTTTATTATATAGCAGGAACTTTACATTATTTTGGTAAAACAGGATCAAAGGCAAAATCTTTTTAAATAAAAAAAACTTTTTTTATTTAAATTTTTTAGATAAGATGTTAGTGTAATGACTATTAAATTATTTCGTTGGTAGAATAGCAAGATAAAAAATACACTTACGTTATAATCTGGTAGGATTTAGATGTACCATAATAGTTATGGATATAAATTTATTATTGTTCTAAAGGGAGTGCAAAAGTAGAATAGAATTTATAATTAAGAATATTTTTTAGTATCACTATTTATCACAGTGATGATTTATTTAATTAAATTCCTTTAAAAACAATGCTTTATGGATATGGAGTGTAGTTTTTTGTTTTCCTTTTTTTAAGTCAATAATTTTTGGAAGGTATTAGCCAGGGGAGGATAGAATAATTTTTGTAATCAGATAAAATGCAAACGGAGTCCAAAAGAGGTATCATCCAGATGGGAAAATTATCGCCTGAAGAGCCCCTTAATAAGAGGAATCACTAACTCACTGCTCACTGGATTTATCAATTAAATAAGCCCAAATATTTAAAGCCCAAATATCAATAGGAGTCGTTAGTTCATTACCTGCTGAAACAGCTCTGTTCATGCTTTCATCCCATATAAAAACAACTCTGCCTTCATATCCTCCCATAATTACTCCACCTATTCCATTTGCTGTTGTTGCAAAAATCTTAGATCCTGATGGCACTCCTGTAGTAGGAATAGAAAGTACCAGAACCTGTTACGCTATTAATTTTGGTTCCGTTAGGTACGGTACCAAAAATGCCTGAATTAATAGGGTCTGAGTTAACTGTTGCATAGGATGCTCCCGAACCTAGAGTTCCCGTACCTCCAAACGCGGTCCATAAATTAGGGTGTAAATTAGCATCGCACCATACATAAAGAATACCTCCTAACTTAACATAATCTGTTATATTAGTAACTTGAGCTGCTGATAACGGTATATATGAAATATTTAATATCTCATATTGTTCTTTTAAATCACTTCCTCTTAAATTTGCGTTGAAATCAGTAATTATTGGAGTAGGACCTTTCATGCCTAATTTGGCTATGTTTAAAAGTTTAGCACGTATTTTGGGCATTTCATTTGAAGAGATACTATAACTTCCATATCCTCCTATTCTTAGCTTACTGGATATTGTACAATCTAAAGTACATACAATGCCTCCTAGATTAATTGAAAAACTGGCGACTCCTTTGTTGCTATGTGGAGTTCCCGTAATACTGAAAGTAATACTACCAGATCCATTAGCAAATTTACCTGCTTCTATTGTTGCAGTAAGCCCGGTAACACCTGTAGAAGAAATTGATGAAGCACTGTAAGACTTACCATTTCCTTCGGTATAGGATAATGTAGCGGTTCCTGTATAAACTTCGCCACCTTCTATAGATGCAGGATTTAAAACAGTAGAAGCACAGTCTAATTGAGGTAGTATTACTGGTGGATTATTTCCACAAGCATTATACCACATTGTGTCGTTATACCATTCAAGACAGTTTTTTGTGATATTGTAGATAGTTAATCCTGCTGTTATCGGATCAGGAATTAGATCGCGTTGAGCAGTAGTCATTCGGGGAATTAAAAGACCTTTATGATTACTTTCTAATTCTAAGATAGCATTTTCGTTTGCGACAACAGAACTGACTATAGTGCCATCTTTAATTTTAGTCTGACTAAAACTGATAATTCCCGTTAATCCTATATAAGTGATTAAAATAAATTTAAATATATTGTGTAATTGTTTGTTCATTATTTTATTAAATATATTTCGTGTATAATATCTTCTATATTACGATACGAGTCATAAATTTTTAATGATGTTTTGGTGATAAAATAGGAGTGTAAGAAATATAAAATCCTTTATCGTAATCCCTAAGATTCGTCATTCAGATGGTTAAATTTTTTCCTGAATAAACACCCTTACCAAGGGGAATCATTTCTAACTTACAGCCCCCTGGCTTTATCAATTAAATAAGCCCAAATATTCATAGCAAAAATATCATTAGGAGTCGTTACCTGATTACCTGCTGAAACAGCTCTGTTTAAGCCTTCATCCCAGATAAAAACAACCCTGCCTCCATATCCTGCCATAATTACTCCACCTACTCCACCTCCATTTACCGTTGTTGCAAAAATTCTAGATCCTGATGGGGCTCCTGTAGCAGGAATATAACCAAAAGTTTCAGCTCCACTAATTAAAGTGCCGTTAGGCACGGTACCAAAAATGCCTGAATTAATAGGGTCTGAGTTAGCTATTGCATAGGATGATCCCGACCCCATACTTATACCTCCCGTACCTCCAAACGCGTTCCATAAACTATTGTGTGTACCATCACACCATACATAAAGAACACCTCCTAAGTTAACATAATCTACTATATTAGCTTGAGCTGCTGATAATGCTGTATATGTAACATTTAATATCTCATATTGCTCTTTTAAAACATCTCCTGTTAAATTTGGGTTAAAACTAGTAATTGTCGGAGCAGGACCTTCTATGCCTAAATTAGCTATGTTTAAAAGTTTAGCACGTATATTAGGCATGTATTGAGAAGCGATGTTAAAGTCTCCCCATCCTCCTATTCTTAATTGATTGGGTATTACCTTACATTCTAAAGTACATACAATGCCTCCTAGATTAATTGAAAAACTGGCGATACCGTTGCTATGTGGAGTTCCCTTAATACTGAAAGTAATAGTGCCGGATCCATTAGCAAATCTACCTGCCTTTATTGTTGCAGTAAGCCCAGTAACACCTGTAGAAGGAATTGATGCAGCATTGTAAGGCTTACCATTTCCATCGGTATAAGATAATGTAGCTGTTCCTGCATAAACTTGACCTCCTGCTACAAAAGCAGGATTTAAAACAGCAGAAGCACAGTCTAATTTTGGTAGTACTACTGGTGGATTATCTTCGCAAACATTATACCACAGTGTGTTGTTGTAGAATTCAATACAGTTTTTTGTAATATTGTATATAATTAATCCTGTTGGTATCGGATCAGGAATTAGATCACGTTGAGCAGTAGTCATTCGCGGAGGTAAGAAACCTTTATTATTACTTTCTAATTCTAAGAGAGCATTTTCGTCTGAGATAACTGAACTAACTATAGTAGCATCTTTAATTTTAGACTGACTAAAACTAATAATTCCTGTTAATCCTATATAAGTGATTAAAATAAATTTAAATAAATTGTGTAATTGTTTGTTCATGATTTTCTTAAATATATTTCGTGTCTAATATCTTCTATGCTACAATACGAGTCATAAATTTTTAATGATAAAATAGGAGTGTAAGAAATATAAAACCACTATGTCCTTTGTCTTATCGTAATCCCTAAGATGCGTCATTCAGATGGTTAAATTTTCTCTTGAAGAAACCCTTGCTAAGAGGAATCATCCCTAACTTACAGCCCCCTGGATTTATCAATTAAATAAGCCCAGATATTTAAAGACCAAATATCTGTTATAGTATTTACTTGATTACCTCCTGAAACAAGTCTGTTAATGCCTTCATCCCAGATAAAAACAACCCTACCTCCATATCCTGCCATAATTACTCCACCTACTCCATTTGCCGTTGTTGCAAAAATCCTTGATCCTGATGGGACTCCTGTAGTAGGAATATAACCATAAGTATTACCATATCCACTAAGTTGCGTTCCGTTAGGCACGGTACCAAAAACACCTGAATTAATAGGGTCTGAGTTAACTGTTATATATTGTGCTCCTGAACCTATACCTCCCGTACCTCCAAACGCGTTCCATAAATTAGTGTGGTAACCTGCATCGCACCATACATAAAGAACACCTCCCAGGTTAACATAATCTACTAAATTAGTAACTTGAGCTGCTGATAATGGGGACCATGAAACATTTAAGATCTCATATTGTTCTTTTAAAATATCTCCTGTGTAATTTGGGTTAAAATAAGTAATTGTCGGAGCAGGACCTTCTATGCCTAAATTATTTATGTTTAAAACTTTAGCATTTATACCAGGCATGAATTGAGGAGAAGCAATGTCATAACTTCCCCATCCTCCTATTCTTAACTGGTTGGGTATTACCTTACACTCTAAAGTACATACAATGCCTCCTAGATTAATTGAAAAACTGGCGATGCCGTTGCTATGTGGAGTTCCCTTAACACTGAAAGTAATACTCCCGGATCCATTAGCAAATGTACCCGCTCCTATTGTTGCAGTAAGTCCAGTAACACCTGTAGAAGGAATTGATGCAGCACTGTAAGGCTTGCCATTTCCATCGGTATAAGATAATGTAGCTGTTCCTGCATAAACTTGGCCACCTACTATAGAAGCAGGATTTAAAACAGTAGAAGCACAGTCTAATTTTGGTAGTATTACTGGTGGATTATCTCCACAAGCATTATACCACATTGTGTTGTTATAGAATTCAAGACAGTTTTTTGTAATATTGTATATAATTAATCCTGTTGGTATCGGATCAGGAATTAGATCACGTTGAGCAGTAGTCATTCGCGGAAGTAAGAAACCTCTATTATTACTTTCTAATTCTAAGATAGCATTTTCGTTTGGGGTAACTGAACTGACTATAGTAGCATCTTTAATTTTAGACTGACTAAAACTGATAATTCCAGTTAATCCTATATAAGAGATTAAAATTAATTTAAATAAATTGTTTAATTGTTTGTTCATAATTTTCCTTAATATATTTCATACGTAATAGCATCCCGTATTACGATATTGTCTTTAAATTCTAAATGTTATTTTAGGGGGGAAATTAGGAGTGTAAGAAATATAAAGAGCCTATGTTTTTTGTTTTATCGTACTCTAGAGCTATAATCTCACTTCTTCTTTAAGTTTGATTTGCATAGGTAGTAAAGAAATAGATTTGTAGAAAATTATTACTATCACTATTTATCACATGAGTTAAAAAATAATAATCACGAGCTGAAAATAACATTTAATTTCTTGCTCTATATTTTTTTAAATAAATGAAGGAGTGCTAATTGAGAGGTAAAAACTAGGATTTAAGCTAGATTATGATTGAAAATTTATTTTTTCAGTAAATAGTTTTACGGCAAAATAAAGTCTGTTATGACAACGTAATTAATTAAATTTAATTAGGCACTGCCAGAAAATAATTTAGAAAATATAACCGGATTTTTAAAGATTCATCATCCAGATAGTAAGATCCTCATCTGAATAAACCATATTAAATTTTTTTCTTAATCGGTATTTTCTAGTTTCAACAGCTCCTACTGTTGAATTTAGATTTTGTGCTATTTCTTTTGTTATAAATCCTAAACGGATCATAGCACAAAATAATAAATCATTATAATTAAGTGGGACAATGGCTTTTTGATTTAATTTATCATAAAAGTCGGGTTCTAACTCCTGAAATTTAGTATTAAAAGAAGGGTCTTTATTAATTGCTAATTGCAATACTTCTTGTAAAGTCAGTTGCTAGCATAAGTTAAGCGTTCTAATTCTTCTTCTTTTTCATGAAGTAACTCGACTTTGTATTTTTTTGTCTTCTTTTTGCCTTTTTTAATTTTTTAATTAAAAAGTATAATATAATGCCTATAGCTAGCAATGTGATACAGATGAAACTAATAAAAATTACCTGAGAACTCTCGGAAAATCGTCATCATGCTTTTTCTCAATATTTTTTACAGAGACTTCCAAGGCTTCTCTTTCTAATTGATTGATTTCTTTGTTTATTTTGGTATATTTATTTTGGTACTCTTTTGATTTTTGATCATTACCTAGAATATCATAGATTGCTGATAATTTAGAATAAGTATTACTCAAAATATAGCTTTGGTTAGCTGCTTTAGCTTTGTCTAATATAGATTCAAAATAATAAATAGCGGAATCGTAGTCTTTTTTACCTAAATAAACATCTCCTAAGTTTTTTTGAGCATTACGTTTAAGTATAGAGGTATCATTTTTGTCTAGCATTTTTAAGGGTTTTATCAACATAGTATGCAGCAGAATCATATTCTTTAATCTTGAATAAAACGGGAGCTTATGTTTAAATTAGCCTGTGCTATAGATCTTTTTTTGCCCTCTTCCTGTCCTGTTCTCTGCTCAAATTCTGAGATGCATTTCCTGTAATAATAAAACACAGAATCGTTAGTCTTATCCTGTTTTAGCAATGGTAATTGCAATAGAATTGTAAATATTTGCTTTAATACTGTGTTTTGAATCTTTGTCTTTAATTTTATCAGCTACATGTAACCCCCTGTTAAATTCATTTCTGGCTCTTTGATAAAGACCTGTTCTGCTGAAACAATCTCCTTTTAAACGGAATATGCCAATAAATAAGGTGCTGTCTTGTATTTTAGGTATTTCTTTTTCTGCAAGAGCAATATATTCTAGTGCGGATTTAAATTGCCCTGAAAAACAATAATCAGCGATAATTCACACATAGCCAGAAATAATTCCAGAAGCATAATTTATTTTTTCAGAATTTTTTTAATATCCAAAGCCAGTGGCTTTGTTTTAGCATTCATAGCATATATATATTTTCTCACCTACTGTGAGTAAACTATCGATCTGTCCTTTGGTATAGGTTTGAGAGAAAACAATAGTGTTAGAAACGAGGAATAGAAAAAAAATAATTGAAGCCGTTTTTTTCATTTTATTATAGTTTGTCTAAATATAAAATTATCTATTACAGTCACCCTATAGATTGCTTTCTGGTTTGTTTTAGTATTTTACTTGCAACACCTTTTTTGGCGTTTTTTGATGCCATCTTTATAAGAATAGCTACCAATTGGGCTGAATTAAAAACAAAATAACACAGACCACATTAGCACAAAAGATATTTTTTTGTAAATAATTATAAAAAGTAGTACTCCTACAACAAAATCGAATGGATCAAAATAAAATAAAGAAAAGTGATTTTCCTAATTATTGAATAAATAAACATGGAATTAGTAAGAATGAATTTCTTTTTCTGAAAATAATTTTTCTTTATTCAGCTCATTTTAAGCCAATAATTATTTGATAAACGAGTTATTATTTAACCAATTGTTTTTTCATTTCAATATTAAAACTGAATTGTTCTTCAACTGGAATTTCTCTACGGCTATTTTTATTGATGTCTTTCCCTTCTTGACTCCAGAGAAAAGGATAGAAATTAAAAACTTTATTCCCATCTAATTTAGAAACTTCAGCTTGCCAGTTGTTCCATCTTTGGTTGCGGTAAAATTCATCCAAATCATTATTGAAGCAAAATATTAAAAACTCGCTATATGTTATATCAAGAGGTTCATATTCTAAATTGTCTGGAGCAAAATAATAGATATTCCCCAAATCAGTTCCTAAATCACCTCCATTTAAAATAAAAAATCCTCCAAGAGCATCATCAGCAACTAATAATAACCTCGGATTTTCTCCAAACTCTTCAGTAAATTTTTCAACATTCCAGTCGGGTAAGGAACGATTTAGTTTTTCATTTCCTGAGCCAAGAATTCTAATCCAGCCATTATCAACCAATATTCCACCAGTACTAAAAATAATAGCGCCCATTGGGGAACGTGTAGAAACTTGTGTTTTATATAATGCCTCTTTTGCCTTTGCAGCATCAACTGCTAAGATTTCTACTTTATTTTTGGCATCATTAATCCATTCGGCCACGATTGGCCAGCCTGGATCTGTAGTGTTTATTAATTCTTCGACGTCTCTCATTTCACATCTCACATTTGATATCTCATCATTTCACCACTTTTAATACCAGTGATTATCTGATAAATCAGGTTCAGCATAATTTATAATCTTGTTTTCTTCTAACTCGATTAATTTTTGTCGGATAGGTTCGTATTTTAAAGCTGCAGGAATCTGTAGTACAAAATAGTCCTTATTGAATTTTTCAGACTCACAGCCAAGTTCATTAAATACTTCGCGTAAATCGTTTATTTGAATGTTTTTATCTAATACAATAACTTGAATTGTTGAATTTCCCGAATGCTCAATAGTCTGTTTGTAAACCAATCGTTCTTCATCTTCATCAAATTCTGCAAAGACAATATCTTCACAAGAAACGGGTGCGTAAAACGGAATATTATCCAATTTATACAACCCATTTTCTGCGTTAATTGTTGTTGCCCATAAAGTTTCTACAGCCGATTCGTTAAGGATTTTACTGAAAAATTTAAAAACTATTTTGACATATTTGTCTTGTTCTTCTGCCATTGTATTTAAATGCTATCGTTTTATTATAATTTATCGCCCCATTCGCTTGGGTCAAAAGGTTCGAATTCTCTTTCGGAAAAGGCTTCAGTTAAAATTCCAGAATTACATAACCAATTTATAGTTTCTTCGAGTGTTTTACCTGCTTTGTATATCATTTCACTATTTCTTGGTAAAACGAAATACTCGTTTTTGTAGAGAATAATTTCGTCACCGTCAAATGTATCTCCAATCCTTACAGATTCTAAAACCTGCTCTTTTGTTAGAACAGCAGCTCCTTCATCCCAAAACCAATATTCGTTAATTCTTTTTTTCCATTCATCAACAGTGAGTACAATCGTTTCAGGAAGATAGATTCTTACGTACGTTCCACCCAGAATTCCGCTTCCGTACGTTACAACATATTCTTTATAATTGTTGTCAAAAGTAATGTTTAAAGTTTGTTCGCAAGCCTGAATGTCTTCATCATCAGCAAGAAACAAGTCGGTTCTGTGGGTGTTGTAATTCGGGATTACTTTATAGTTATCGAAGTTCATGCGTTTTGTATTTATAGTAGCTAAGATATGGCTTTTTTTATTGTTGAGAATACTCTTTTTCTGCAGAAAAGCCGTAATCATAAAATTGTGATTACGGCTTTATATTAAAAAAAAGAGATTCATTTATTCGACAATAAATCTTTTAGGGTAATTATCAATACTTTCGATTTCAAAGTATTCATCAAAGTCTTTCTGCTCGGTAATTTCATAATAATGGGTAAGCCTTGATATAAAAGTTTCTAAATTTAGTGATATAACATTTCTGTCGTTTTCATCATGCCAGAACTCAATTAGTTGTCCTTTATTTTCTGTGAAAGTCCCATGACAATCATAACAAATATAATCTCCACCACCATTATGGAAAATAGGCAGCCATTTTTCATTCCACCAATTTTCAATTTCAAAATCAGTTCCAATCATCGAAGTATTTTCGGCTGCAATTTGCAGTGTTTCTTCTAGAGGTATAAACATCGAATTATTCACAAATGATTCAAATGAATTATAGTTTTGTCCATTCTTCCATTTGTAAAGCAGTCTTAGATCAATTGGGATTTTAATTTTATATTTTTCTTCTAATGCATTTATTTCTAAATCATTCAAAGGTTCTTTTAACACTTGGTAATAATCGGTTCTTGTTCTTGCTATCTGAGAATCTAATTTCCGAATTGTTTCTATTATACTTTCGTTATTTGAATTATGCATTTAAATATGTCTTACGTTGAAATTATAAATGTAGTTTTTAATTATAAAACCGGAGTTATTATAACGAACAAAAGCCGCAATCACAATTTTGCGATTACGGCTTTTATCAACTATTATTTGTGTATTACACCAATTTTGCAGCTACAAGGTATTCCGCAATTTGAATTGTATTAGTTGCTGCACCTTTTCTTAAGTTATCAGCAACAATCCACATGTTTAGTGTGTTTGGCTGGCTTTCGTCACGACGAATACGGCCTACAAAAACATCATTTTTACCTTCGGCATATAGTGGCATTGGGTAGGTAAATGTGTCAAGATTATCTTGAACAACAATACCATCAGTATGATGTAAAATTTCGCGTACTTCGTTTACATCAAAATCATTTGTGAACTCAACGTTTACCGCTTCACTATGACCGCCAACAACAGGAACGCGAACCGCAGTTGCAGTTACAGCGATAGTGTTGTCGCCAAGAATTTTTTGTGTTTCACGAACCAGTTTCATTTCTTCTTTGGTATATCCATTTTCTTCAAAACTATCGCAATGTGGAATAGCATTTCTGTGAATAGGATATTTATAAACCATTTCGCCTTTCACACCAGCGTATTCATTCTCAAGTTGTTTTACTGCTTTTACACCCGTTCCTGTGATAGATTGGTAAGTAGCAAAACAACGATTCTTTTAATATCGTATTTTTTGTGCAAAGGAGCCAACGTTAAGACCATTTGTATAGTCGAACAGTTTGGGTTTGCTATAATTTTATCTTCTTTGGTTAGGGTAGAAGCATTAATTTCTGGAACGATCAGCTTTTTTGTAGGATCCATTCTCCAAGCCGATGAGTTATCGATAACAGTAGTTCCTGCAGCAGCAAATTTTGGAGCCCACTCTAATGAAGTTTCACCACCAGCAGAGAAAATTGCAATATCAGCTTTAAGATCAACTGCAGTTTGTAATCCAACAACCGTATAATTAGTTCCTTTATATTCGATTTGTTTACCAACTGATTTCTCAGATGCAACCAAAATTAATTCTGTAACAGGGAAATTTCTTTCTGCCAACACTTTTAGCATTACTTCGCCAACCATACCGGTAGCGCCTACAATCGCTATTCTCATTTTTATATTTTTTATTGTGAATGTTTGTTATTTGAAGTGCAAAAATAGGTATAATGAAGTTGAAAACAAGCGGGTTCACAAAAAATAACAAAAAGTTGCATTTGTAACAAAAAAGAAAAACCGTTCAGATTTTGAACGGTTTAGTTAGACAATAGTGTAGCGGATTATTTCTTTAATAAATCTCTAATTTGAGTCAATAATTCTTCTTGCGTAGGTCCAGCTGGAGCAGGTGGGGCAACGTCTTTTTTCTTGGCATGATTAATCCCTTTGATTATCAAAAATAATACAAAAGCCACAATAATAAAGTTAATTACTGCCGAGATAAATAAACCATACTTTACACCTCCAAAAGCAGTTAATTCTTCTATTGTAGATAAATGCGCAGCATCCAATGCAGGTTTTAATAGCAATGGTGTAATTACATCTTCGATGAACGAGCTCACAATTTTACCAAAAGCAGCTCCAATTATGACACCCACAGCTAAATCTACCACGTTGCCCTTCATTGCAAATTCCTTAAATTCAGATAACATTCCCATAATTGATATTGTTTAGTTTAAAATTTTTCTCATTCGAAAATAAGTAATATTTTGCATATTTTAATTAATTATGAATAAAAATATTACTGACGGAAAAATACACGTTTCACACGTTGCGAAATACTAGTTAGGATTTCATAAGGTATAGTACGTAATTCCTGTGCCATTTCGACAACAGTTGGGCTTTCGCCAAATATGACCACATCGTCACCTTCTTTACAATCAATGGCACTTACATTTACCATGAGCATATCCATGCAAATGTTTCCAACAATACGTGCTTTTTGCCCTTTTATAGTTACAAAGCCCACTCCATTACCCCAAAGTCGGGCAATTCCATCGGCATAACCAATCGGAATTGTAGCGATTCGGGTTTCTTTTTCGGCCATAAAGCGTCGCCCGTAACCTACGCTATCATTAGCCGGAATAGTCCTTACTTGTGAAATAATCGATTTTAATGTGCTTACATTTTCTAAATATTTTTGTTCAGCAGGATCATTAGATACTCCGTATAAACCAATTCCTAAACGGACCATGTTATATTGTGCCTGTGGAAAATTGCTAATTCCGGAAGTATTCAGAATATGACGAATGGGATTAATATCTAATGCTATCATTAATTTAGAAGAAAGTGTCTCAAATAAGTCAATTTGAGAAAGAACAAAGTCAAAATGTTTTACTTCATCACTAGTTGCTAAATGGGATAATATACTTTTTACTTGAACAGTTGTATTTCCTTTTAGAGTAGCTATTAATTCGTCGATTGTATTGTCTTCAAAACCCAATCGATGCATTCCAGTATCTAATTTTATATGTATCGGGAAATGATGTAATTTTTTCTCTTTAGCAATTTTTAAAAAGGCATTCAATCCTTTCAGGCTATAAATTTCGGGTTCTAATTGATGCTGAATAATAGCCGAAAAAGTAGTCGTTTCGGGATTAAGCACCATAATAGGGAGTTTGATACCGCCGTTTTTAAGTAAAATTCCTTCATCGGCAAAAGCCACACCCAGATAATCTACTTTATGATGTTCAAGTAATTTAGCAATTTCAAGTCCACCGTTTCCATAACTATAGGCTTTTCCATCACCATCATTTTGGTGCTTGGGTTTATTTTAGATTTATAAAAATTAAGATTATGACCAATGGCATTGAGATTAATCTCCAGAATTGTTTCGTGTGTTTTCTCTTCAAGCAGTGCAACAATTTCTTCAAACTGGAATGAGCGCGCTCCTTTTATAAGAATGGTTTCATTTTCAAAATCCAATGATTCATAATGTGCAATGAATGTTGCCGTATCAGGAAATGTTATGCAATTCGAAAATTTATCAGCAAATTTAGAAATTGTTGAGCCAATACCAATGACACGGCTTATTTTATTAGATTCGATAAGTTGAGCCACTTTCGAATATAATTCGTCATTTGTAAATCCGCTCTGAAGAATATCAGATAAAATCACGGTTTTTTTCTTGAATTTATGCTGACTTTCCAGAAAATCTAATGCGATTTTTAGCGATTGAAAATCCGAACTGTAACTATCATCAATTATACTGCAGTTGTTGATTCCGTTTTTTACTTCCAAACGCATTTCTACAGGATATAATAAGTGCATCCGGTTTTCGATTGTAGCCGAATCATATTTTAAGTACAACAAAACCATCAGACACGAAATAGCATTTTCTATCGAAGCATCGTCTTGAAATGGAATTGTAAATTGGTTTTTTTCGTTCTTATATCTGTACTCAATTAAAGTACTTTCGTTATGAGTTTCTTTTGTAGCGATTAAAACATCGGTATTTTTATCAGTAAAACTCCAACAAAACAGCTTTCTGGAATCCAACATATATTCGGCTGCAAATTGGGTTAGACAAGAATGAACCACTTCATTTTTCTGATAAATAATTACAGGAGTTTCTTTAAATAAAAGTAGTTTTTCATCTATCTTTTGAACAAGATTTAAAAAGCCTTCGTCGTGAGCCGAACCAATATTGGTAAGAAGTCCGATAGTCGGTTTGATAATTTTTTCTAGTTTATCCATTTCAGAAACCATCAAAATTCCAGCTTCAAAAATACCTAGATTGTGTTTTTCGTTAATTGCAATAACAGACAACGGAACGCCAACCTGAGAGTTGTAGCTTTTGGGACTTCTTATAATGTTATGGTCAGGACTCAATAAGAAATTAAGCCATTCCTTAACTATCGTTTTACCATTGCTTCCTGTTAATCCGATAATAGGAAAATCAAAAAGACTGCGATAATATGCAGCCACTGCCTGTAAAGCCGTTAGTGAATTTTCGACAACTATATAATTAGCTCTTTGTGTATAATTTTCAGGAATATGTGTTACCACAAAATTATGAACACCTTTTTCGATTCAATAGGAATATAGTCATGCGCATTATTGTTTGGTCCGCTTTAAAGCGAAAAATAAAGATTTTAGGTCCATTTTTTGTAAAGAACGGCTATGGAATAGAAAGATGGTCGATGTTGATGTCGGAATTGCCACCAAACCATTTAGCATGAAGTATTTGAATTATGTTTTTAAGATTTATAGGCATTGAATTATGAAGTGTTTTATGTTGGATGTTTTTTGTAAAATGTGAAATGGTAGTTGTGATGAATTAGAAAAACATATTCCTGTTTCTGAAAACATAAAAATTCAAAAGAGTTTTTTAATATTTGTTTAAAAATGCAATTATTGCGGTGATAAAGATTATCTAAAAAGGGAAAGCGGATGACACGGTCCCCGATAGCTCAATGTCATTAAGTTAAGCTTTTTTTAGCCAATGATGATTAATTATTTTCTCGCAAAGTCGCAAAAGCGCAAAGATTTTAGGTCTAAACTTGGTGGCTTGGCGACTTTCGAGATTTATTCCGAACAGTATCAAAGTTTTTTTTCTTAACTTAATGACATTGCCCGATAGCTATCGGGATACTGAATAAAGACGCCGAATAAAAGCGGATTTTTTAAAAATGATAAGATAAAAATCTGTTTTTATCCGCGTTTTCGCCTTGGCGATCTTCATCATCTGCGTTCCTTGATTTCGTGTCGTAAAGATTATCTAAAAAGGGAACGCGGATACGCTGATAAAAAACCGCTTCATCCGCGTTCCTTAATTTTAGTTGCTGTTAAAATTTTGAGCATTTTATAGAAAGTCATATATTTTTTTATATTTGTTCAACACAATAAAATCAAGCCGTTGAAAAAGATTCTTCCAGCAATTTCTTATTTATTCCATCCATTGTTTATTTCGATGTATGCGAGTATATTTTATCTTTTTTTTAAAGAAGATGCATTTGCCAATGAGGAGAAATTCTTTATTCTTTTTCAGATATTAATTATTACGGTTTTGGTTCCAATATTATTTTTCTTGCTGCTTCGTTCAACAGGAAATGTCGATTTCGATTATGATTCATGAAACGTCACAACGCAAAATTCCGTTGGTGCTTCATTGTTTTTTAATTATTTTGTTAGTTAAGCGTAGCGTAGTGATTATGCGATATCCAGAGTTGCATTTTTTCTTTTTAGGAGCATTGTTTAGTACAATAATTGCATTGATATTGTCTTTTTTTAAATAAAAGCCAGTTTGCACATGATAGCTATTAGCGGATTAACGATTTTCGCAATTGGTTTAAGCCGACATCTTGAGATTGCCCACATATGATGTATTGGGTTGCCTTTTTCATATTAATGAATGGTTTTGTAGCTTCATCGCGCTTAGAAATGAATGCTCATACAAATAAGGAATTGGCTATAGGATTACTGGTTGGGATAATTCCGCAAATACTATTTTTAGTTTTTTGGTTATAGAATATAAAAGATTATACCAATATTCATTGTTCTCATATCGATACTTTCATTACTTGTTTTTGCGGATTTAAATAAAGGTTTTAAACCATAGTAAGCATAAATATTCCAAGTATTAAATCCTGCTGACATATACACGCCGTATTGGAATTTTTCGAAATCACGATTGTTTTTAATAGTTACTTTTTGTTCCGAATCTTTGTAAACAGATCGGTCAAATAAAACATAGCTAAATTTTATACCACCATATATTCTCCAAAATTTATAACTCTCGAAAGTGGAGGTACGCCATCTGAATTCAATAGGGAAATCGATTAAATATTGAGTGAATTTGTTCGAGTTAACATTCGAATAATTTACTACATTATAAATAGGAGCATCGCTCGTACCAGTAATAGCAAGATTCTGAAAGTAATTTTTGTAGCTCAAACCTAAGCCTGCTGCAATTGCAACGTTTCTATTTTTGTTAATAGGCATGTCTCTTAAAAAACCAAAGCTTAATCCTGCGGAAAATTTCTTTTGCGACAGCCCCTCTGGAGCATTGTTTAATGCATTATAGGTAATAGCAAAATAAAACTGATCTTCTCGATATAGAGAGTCAATTTTTACTTTTGGAGCTTCAGTAGCAGGAGTTATTTCTTCCTGAGAAAAAACATTCAGAAACGATACTAAAAATAAACAACTAAAAAATAATCGCATTTTGGATTTTGGTTTTAATGATTGTTCCAAGAGTATAGGGGGGATTTTAGTATTATGAAATAAACTATACAAATATAAGATTTTGAAGGTTCAGTTTTGATTTGATTGTGGTTAATTTTTTTGCCACTCCCGATAGCTAGGTGCTGCCTCCCTAACAACAGGAGCATGTATTAACCTTAGCAATACAT
>NZ_JBXBAV010000091.1:0-45192 GCF_056783245.1 Flavobacterium sp. TC780
TTGTGTCCTCTACTTGGTTCGTTACGTATTGCTAAGGTTAATACATCTGTTGTTAGGGAGGCAGCACCTTTAAGAGAATTTGGATTGTTGGTTTTATAAATACTCAACATATTCGCCATCATTAGGAACCGAAGTTTTTGCTAAAAGATTATTTGCCGTTAAAGCAAGTCTTAATTCTGCTCTGGTTGTTGGACAGTGATTTAAAGCTTCTAAATGGTTCGCGAATACTTTACCTGGTGCAAGTGCAATAAATTTTAAAATATCATTCATTCTCATCAATAATGGCTGTCCAAAATCTAATCGTGCAGTACCGCAGGCAATTGTTGCAATATCGGGTTTAAGCTCGGTTAATACTTTTTCTACATCTTCGGTAAGAATAGTATCAGAACTAATATAAATTGATTTTTCATTAAGAAGTTCAATATAAAAGCCCATCACATTTCCCATTAGTTTTGCAATAAAACCATACCCATGAACAGCAGGTATGCCTGTTATTTTTCCTCCTAAAAAGTTTTGTGGCTTCCAATAATCCAGAGTTTGAATAACGGTTAAGTTTCTTTTAATAAGAGCACTTTTATCTTTAATATTGCAAATGACGGGAATTGATTTTCTTCTTAAAAAAATCTCACCGGCTTTGTCCAGATGATCTGGGTGTAAATGTGTAATGATGCAATGTGTGACTTTGCTTAAAATATCTCTGCTGTTTTTTGGCAGATAGGTAAGCGGATTTCTTTTCGGTTTGTAGCGAAAAATACTAAACGGAGTAATAGTCTTTTTTTTGCCTAACATTGGGTCAATTAAAATAACATATTTCTCTGTTTCAACTACTAAAGTAGCATTACGTAAATGATGCAATCTCATATCTGGAATATTTGAATATTAAAAATACAAAATTCTATAAATTTAGACAAGAATTAGATGGTAAATCGGAAACCAATTCCGTGTAGGTTTTCTATAGAAATCCCCTGTTCGTTTACTAAAATTTTACGCAAACGCGAAATAAATACATCTAGGCTTCGACCCATAAAGTAATCATCATCTCCCCAAAGTGAAGTTAAAATTTGTTCTCTTTTTAAAACTGAATTTTTATTGTCAAGAAATAATTTCAATAACTCAGCTTCACGTTGTGTAAGACTGATTTTTTCATTTTCATTAAAAAGGATGAAGTTTTTAGTGTCAAAAAGGTATTTTCCAATTTTATAAACTGATTTATCTATAGAGTTATTTTTCTGCGAACGCTTTAAGAAGATTTCAATTTTTAGAAGCAATTCTTCAATGCTAAAAGGCTTTACGAGATAATCATCGGCACCCAAACGCAGTCCTTTTATTCTGTCTTCTTTTAGCGTTTTAGCAGAAAGGAAAATAATAGGAATATCGGAGTTGTTTTTTCTTATCTCGGTTGCGAGTTCAAATCCATCTATTTTGGGCATCATAATATCCAAAATACAAATGTCAAAATTACCGTTGTTAAAAGCTTCCAAACCTAATTCTCCGTCGCAACAATGTGTCACTTCGTAATTATTTTGTTCCAGATTATCTTTGGTAAGAAACCCTAAGGTTTCATCATCTTCGGTGTAAAGAATTTTGAAAATACTCATTTTTTATATGGAATTGATATGGTTATGGAAATCCCTTTTTTAGGATTGTTAGTAGCATTGATTTTCCATTGATGCAAGTTGCAAATCTTTTTTACATAATACAAGCCTAATCCAAAGCCATTTGACTGGGTGCTTTTTTCATTTGGAATTCTGTAAAACTTATCAAAAATAAAAGAAATGTTTTTGTTTGCAATTCCTATTCCGTTATCTATAAAAGCAATTTTTAATAATTGATTTTCAGTAGTTAAACGAATTATAATTTCAGGCTTGGTATCACAATATTTTATTGCATTATCAAGAAGGTTATAAACGATGTTTGTAAAATGAAAAACATCAGCAACTATAGTATAGTTTGCAGTGTCAGACTCAATTTTTATATCAGTATCCGGATATTTTAGTTTAATATTTTCTATGGTTTCCTCAATGGGAGGAATAATTGAAATGTTTTTTAGCTCTAATTCTAATGGGGTATAATCTGATTTTGCAATACTTAAAATTTTCTCTATATGATTATTTAATTTACCACTTTGGTTGATAATGATTTCAGTATATTTCTCCAGTTTCTTGTCTTCTTTGATCGGATTTTGTTTAATTAAATAATTTGAAGCAATTAAAATAGATGCCAAAGGGGTTTTGAACTCGTGTGTCATGTTATTAATAAAATCCCGCTGTAACTCGGAGTATTTTTTTTGCTGTAAAAGCATGAAAATCGAGTAGATATAAATTAGTAAAATGATAATAAGCATAATCGAAAGCACAAACCAAAATCGCATTGAGCTGAATATATAAGTAGTTTCATTAGGGAAACGTACAGCAAAGTAATAAACTAGATCTTTGTGTTTTGGAAAATGAACAGATTGTTTTCCTTTTGATTTTTTTGATAAAGAAATATAATCTCCATATATCATTTCATTGCTCTGGCAATTGTACATGGCGTATTCGAAATCAGTTGTAATATTCATTTTCTTGAATTCCGATTTTAAATAAAATTCTAAAATATCGGGTTCAAAATCATTTTCAATGTTTACAACATAATAGTCATTGGATATCTTTTGAATAGGACTTTGTGCAGGCAACTCGTTACTACTGCTTTCATGTAGTTTTTTTGCAACTTCAAGTAATGCAATATGTGTTTTCTGGTTTAGCTTCTTTTGTTCAAGGGTAAAAGCTTCTTTGGTCCATAGTAATTGCACGACTAATATGCCGATGATTGCTATAAAACCCAGAATAATAATGCTGTTGAGTCTATTTATTTTCACTTCAATACAATTTATAAGTTGTAATATTAATCAAAAATATCTTTAAAAATAGCGATTAACAAGTCGTTAACAAACATTTGAAATCGCTTAACAGCGTTTTATTTTTATCCGATTTACATTTGTAATGTTCAAAATGACAAACCAAATAATCATTTAAATTTTAGACTTATGAAAATTATCAGACCATTATTATTAGTATTAACTTTAGGGTTAATGTCTTTCTCAGCAGTCGCTCCAGTAGAATCAATGCTAGAAAAAACTGCAGCATTTGCTGGATCAATTACATGGAAAGCAGAAACTATTGACGTAGGGCAAATACCACTGAATGTTCCAAAAGAAATTGATTTTGAATTTAAAAACACAGGAAAAACAGCTGTAGTTATTACAAGTGTTCAGGGGTCTTGTGGTTGTACAGCAACAAATTATACAAAAGAACCGATTCTTCCTGGAAAATCAGCAAAGATTACAGCAACATATAATGCTGCTAACAAAGGCGCTTTTTCTAAAACTGTTACTGTAGTAACAAGTGCAGAAACAACACCAAAAGTGCTTACATTAAAAGGAATAGTTTTATAAAAGTAGTTAGTTATAATGTCTAGGCTCCAAACAGGTTAAATTGTTTGGAGTTTTTTTGTGCTTGTTTTGAAAGTTTAAAGTAAGGATTGATTGTTTTACTTTTTAAGGCAATACATTAATACATTTATAAAAACGATTACTATAATGATTGGAGTCTAATGCACTAATTGTTACGCTCTTTATTTTTCCAGATGAGGCATGTATGAATTTTGACTTCATGCCATTGGCTTCGCAAATAATTCCAAGATGACCTATGTTTTTTCGGTCTTTATAGCCATAAAAAACTAAAACATCCCCCACTTTAAAATCTTCAGGTGATTTTGCCTTGCCTATATTTTTATAAGCACCAGAACTTCGTGGTAAACTAATATCAAAATATTGAAAAACATAATTAACGAACCCAGAACAGTCAAAACCTTTTTTTGGGTTATTCCCAGCATATACATATGGTGTTCCCAGATATTGTTTAGAATAGGTAATAATAGCATCCCTGTCTATTATAGATTGTATTTCTTGAATTTGTTTTTTTGCAGTTTTTTCTTCTTTTTTGATTGTAAATGATGAAAATAGAATTGCAGCTGTAAATATATAAATAGTGAATTTCATTTTTTAAGTAGAGAAATGATTTAATTTATAAAGATATGTGGTTGTTCTTTAATATCAAAGGAATGCTTGAGCAAAGGATTGGAAAGCATTTTTAAATAGAATTGATGAAATTATTTAAGTAAATAATAGTGAGGTATTTATGAGTTAATTTTTATAAATAGGTGTTTTTGTTTCTTATCTTTGAGAGACTTCGTAATAAAACAGACCGAATATAGCTGTTTTATGATTGAGGGTGGTCATTAAAGGTAAGCTGAAAACTTTATAGAGTAAGCATGATTTTAAAATATATTTATGGAAAATTCTTTGTTTAAAAAAGTAAAAAAAGCTATTGATTATTGGTATATCCCATTATTAGTGGGAATACTTTTTGTTGGAATTGGAATTTGGTCTTTTATAACACCATTGGCAGCATATTTAACTCTTGCATTTCTCTTTAGTATTTCATTTCTGGGAAGTGGAATTTTTGAAGTCATTTTTGCACTTTCAAACAGAAAAAAAATCGATAATTGGGGTTGGACATTAGCTTCAGGAATTTTAGGATTAGTAGTAGGGATATTGCTAATTTCTAATCCATTAATTTCGATTACAATACTTCCGTTATATGTAGGATTTGTGATTTTATTCCGTTCTATCATGGCTATAGTTATTGCTTTTGATTTAAAGAGTTATGGAGTGCCAGATTGGGCAAATCTTTTGGTTTTAGGTATTCTGGGAATTATATTTTCATTCATATTATTATGGAACCCTATTTTCGCAGGACTTTCGTTGGTATATTGGACTGCTTTTGCTTTTATTGCAATTGGAGCTTTCTATATTTATTTTTCTTTCAAGCTAAAAAAAATACATGATATTTCTGAGAAGCTGCATGAATAATTAAATAAGATGATTTTATAAAGATTGTTTTTTTGGGTACTCAAAATCATAAAACGATAAATCGAAAGTATTTCAATTAGTATAAATTAATTGTATAATACTTTCGATTTCTTATTTTTACAGAAATAGAATTTATGTCCTGATTATGTTTAAATTCTTTAAATTTCAATCTTTAAATCAATAAAATGAAATACAACAGATGTGGGAAAAGCGGATTATTACTGCCACAAATTTCTTTAGGATTATGGCATAATTTCGGTTCAGTAGATAATTTTGAAAATGGTGAAAGTATTATTAAAGAAGCTTTTGATAAAGGAATAACACACTTTGATTTAGCCAATAATTATGGACCCGTTCCAGGTTCTGCTGAAGAAAATTTCGGGAAAATACTATGGCATAATTTTCAAGGAAACTTACGAGATCAAATTGTAGTTTCTACCAAGGCAGGTTATACGATGTGGGACGGACCTTATGGCGATTGGGGTTCTCGCAAATATTTATTATCAAGTTTGGATCAGAGTTTAAAACGTATGAAACTGGACTACGTAGATATTTTTTATTCTCATCGCTTTGACCCTGAAACACCTCTGGAAGAAACAATGATGGCTTTGGATTACGCTGTACGAAGTGGAAAAGCTTTATATGCAGGAATATCTAATTATAATGCAGAACAAACTAGAGAAGCAACTGCAATTTTGAAACAATTAGGAACGCCATGTTTAATCCATCAGGTTAAGTATTCTATGTTTGTTCGTGAAGCCGAAGCTGGTTTGCTAGATGTTCTTGAAGAAAAAGGAGTAGGTTGTATTGCATTTTCACCTCTGGCACAAGGGCTTTTAACGGACAAATATTTAAAAGGTATTCCAGAAAATTCTAGAGCTTCAAATCCAAATGGGCATTTACAGCTAGAAGAAGTGTCAGAACAAAAAGTACAAAAGATAATTGCCTTGAATGAAATTGCTCAAAACAGAAATCAATCTTTAGCACAAATGGCATTGGCTTGGTTGCTAAAAGACAATCGAATCACATCAGTTCTAATTGGTGCAAGTTCAGTAGGGCAGTTAAATAACAATATAGATAGTTTGCAAAATCTTGATTTCTCCCAAGAGGAATTAAAAGCGATTGAAGCCATTTTGAGGTAAGACTAATGTAGAAATGTATTATTCCTCATTTCTAAAAAAATGTAGATTTTTAAAAAAGAAATTAAAAAACAAAAATCCCAATCTAAATTTTTAGATTGGGATTTTTTATTCTTTTGGCTTAAGCCAAATAAAATTATTTCTTTTTTGTAGGTTTTACTGGTGCATCAAAAATACCTGGAATAGCAGTCATTTCAGCAATTTTAACAATAACATCAGTTGCTTTTTGCATACTTTCTACAGGAACATACTCATATTTTCCATGAAAGTTATGGCCACCTGCAAAAATATTAGGGCAAGGCAATCCTTTGTATGATAATTGAGAACCATCAGTTCCACCTCTAATAGGTTTTATTAATGGTTTTATGTTTAATTCTTTCATTGCTTTTTCTGCAATATCAACAATATGCTTTACAGGTAAAACCTTTTCTTTCATATTGTAGTATTGGTCATTTATTTCGGTAATTACGATTGGCTCTCCGAATTTTTTAGCAAACTTATGATTAATTTTTTTAGTGATTCTCTCAATCAATTTTTTACGTCTTTCGAATCTTTTTGCGCTGTGATCTCTAATGATAAGTTCAAGAACAGTTTCTTCGATGCTTCCAGTTATATGGTGTACGTGAAAAAAACCTTCATAACCTTTAGTTTCTTGAGGAGTTTCTCCTTTAGGCAGTTCGTTAATAAACTCATTAGCAATAAGCATTGAGTTAATCATTTTTCCTTTAGCATAACCGGGATGTACACTTTTACCTTTGAAAGTGATTTTTGCACCAGCAGCATTAAAGTTTTCATATTCAAGTTCTCCAATCTGACTTCCATCCATAGTGTAAGCCCATTCTGCACCAAACTTTTCTACATCAAAATGATGTGCACCACGACCAATTTCCTCATCAGGAGTAAATCCAACTCTAATTTTACCGTGTTTAATATCTGGATTTTTAATTAGGAATTCCATTGCAGATACAATTTCTGTAATTCCAGCTTTATCATCAGCGCCTAATAATGTAGTTCCGTCTGTTGTAATTAAAGTTTGCCCTTTATATTGTAATAAATCTTTGAAGTAATTTGGAGATAAAATAATATTTTGCTCTGCATTCAATACAATGTCTTTACCGTCATAGTTAGGAATGATTTGAGGTTTTACATTAGCTCCCGAAAAATCTGGAGAAGTGTCAAAGTGAGAAATAAAACCAATAGTTGGTACAGCATGCTCTACATTACTTGGTAAAGTAGCCATGATATAAGCTTTGTCATCTATACTAACATCCTGCATGCCTATGCTTTTTAGTTCTTCTGCTAATTTATTAGCAAGGTCCCATTGTTTAGCAGTACTTGGAGTGGTTTGTGAATTTGGATCAGACTCTGTATCAATTGTTACATAACTAATAAATCGATCTATAATATGTTGCATTTTTTTATTTTTTTTAGCAAATATAGACATTTTTTCTAGCTGTCTTATTTTAGATTAAAAACATCCTGATGTAAACAAAAAAGGATTTACATATGATAGAATCCTTTTCGTATTAATTTTATATTTTAAATACTTTTTACACATCTAAAACCTAGGTGGTTTGCAGGAGAGCGTACTTCTCCTCTTCCTCGGGTACCTACCATGTAGCGGGTACAATATTGATCAGTGCATAGAAAAGAGCCACCGCGCTGTACTTTTTTATGTAAGCCAAGTTCAGAAGGGTCATTGCTTATATCAGGCCCGTGTGGATTTATGATAGTTTTACCAGTTTCTGCTAATGATTTATAATAATCTACATCGTACCAATCATTGACCCATTCCCAAACATTTCCTGCCATATCGTATAATCCGTAGGCATTTGGAGCGTATTGCGCTGTTGGAGCAATTCCTTTAAATCCGTCTTCTCCAGTATCACCATCCTTAATAGGAAAATGACCTTGATATATGTTAGCCTGAAATTTTCCTTTAGGTTTTAAAGTGTTTCCCCATGCATATAGTTCTCCAGTTTTGCCACCTCTAGCTGCGAATTCCCACTCAGCTTCACTTGGAAGTCTTTTGTTAGCCCATTTTGCGTATGCAGCGGCATCTTCATAAGCAACTTGCACTACTGGGTATTTTTCTCTGCCTTTTATTGTGCTATTAGGGCCTTCAGGATGTCTCCAGTTAGTTCCGCCAATGTAAGTCCACCATTGTAAGAAGTTGTCTAAATTTACAAATGTAGAAGTAGGTGTAAATACTGCAGAACCTGCTATTAGATCCTCTTGGCAACTGAAGGGAATTCTTCTTTGGTAGGTTTTTGTTCAGCAATAGTAACATATCCAGTTGCTTTTACAAACTGCTCAAATTGTTCATTAGTAACTTCAGTTTTATCTCATCCAATACCCATCTACATATACTCGATGTATTGGAGCAGCATCTTTAGTAATGCCTTTTATACTGCATAGGCTTTCATCAGCAACATTACTTCCCATCGAGAAATTCTCCTGAATCCAAACCATACCTTTTGGAGCTTTAGATGGAGCTGCTTTTTTACTAATGATTGTAGGTTCAAATTTTGATTCAGATGAGATCATTTGAAGTTCATTGCAATCTAAGTGTTGAATTTTCTTCACTTGGTTTTGTTAAATTTGCGTAGCCAAAGCTTATAAATACAATTCCAGCAGTTATCATTCCAAATAACCAAATTTTCTTTTCTTTTTTCATTAATTCTATAGAATTTATATAGTTTTTGTTTTGGGAAATAAAAGTACAATAAAAAACTCAAAATGAATTAAATTAACAAACTGTTTTTTTACATAAATTGGGTTCATTTAAGCATATTATAATTAAATTTGCAACCACAAAAACAACAACACACTTATGTATAAATTGCTTATTCGTCCGATACTTTTTATGTTTGACCCAGAGGAAGTTCATTATTTTACTTTTTCATTTGTTAGATTTATTTCAAAAATACCAGGAGTTTCTTCGATTATAAAAGCGATTTATAAAGTAAATGATCCTCATTTAGAGCGAGAAGTTTTTGGAATAAAATTTAGTAATCCAGTTGGGCTTGCTGCAGGATTTGACAAAGATGCTAAATTATATAAAGAACTTTCGAATTTTGGTTTCGGATTTTATAGAAATAGGAACCGTAACACCAGTAGGACAAGAAGGAAATCCTAAAAAGAGATTGTTTCGATTAAAAGAAGACCGAGGCGATTATTAATCGAATGGGATTTAATAATGGTGGTGTTATCGAAGCGGTAGAGCGATTAAAACACAATAAAGGTGTTTTAATTGGAGGAAACATTGGTAAAAATAAAGTTACTCCAAATGAAAATGCAGTCGATGATTATATCATTTGCTTTGATGCTTTATTTAATTATGTTGACTATTTTGTAGTGAATGTAAGTTTCTCCAAATACGCCAAATTTAAGAGAGCTACAAGATAAAGAACCATTAACTCAGTTGTTGCAGACGTTACAGAATAAAAATTTAACGCATGCAAAACCAAAACCGATTTTGTTAAAAATCGCACCTGATTTAACCGATGAGCAATTACTGGATATTATTGATATTATTAAAACTACAAAAATTGCAGGTGTAATTGCAACCAATACTACAATTTCTAGAGAAGGATTGCAGTCAGAAAATAAAGAAGAGATGGGTGGTTTATCAGGGAAACCATTAACCCAAAGATCTACCGAAGTAATTCGTTTTCTTTCAGAAAGGAGCAATAAAGCATTCCCTATTATAGGAGTTGGCGGAATTCATACAGCTCAAGATGCTATCGAAAAACTAAATGCAGGAGCAAGTTTGGTTCAGTTATATACAGGTTTTATTTATGAAGGGCCAGCTTTGATAAAAGCTATTAATAAGGAGGTTTTAAAAAGTCTGTAATAGCATAACTTGAGCAATCAGACCGGTAAGTAATGCAATTCCAAAGCTTAAAAGAGTCCCTATAAGGACATATTCGGTTAATTTACGGTCTTTGGCTTCTTTTAAATCACCAAATCTGAAGATAGATTTTGCAGCTAATAGAAAACCAATGGCTTCAAAATGTCCTGTGATTATAAAACAAAAAACAAATAGACGTTCTAGTATGCCAATGTAATTTCCTGCATTGGCAAGAGAATTGTCATTTCTATTATTGTTTTCGGGAGTCCAAATAGAGATTAGGTTTCTAATGCAAATGGAAGTTGGTTTAGTTAAAAACAAAATACAAGTTAGAATAACCCAGAATTGGTTATTAAATCCAAGAAAATCTATTTTTTGCTGATTATATAAAAGTGCAATTGCAATTAAAACTATAAAATGCGCTATTTGGTCACCAATAAACCAAGCTCTTTTGGTAGGTGCTTTCTGAAAATAAAGCTTCAAAAAGTCGATAAATCCATGTGTAACCGTCAATAAAAGGGCGTACCATCCAAAGGATGATTCACCAACCAAAATCCAAGTTAAAATACCATGTAGAATAGCATGTATGTATAGATAAATGCTATTTTGTTTCTTAGTTTCTTTATCAATAACCCAAGAATTAGGTTGAAAAATAAAGTCTCCAAGCAGGTGTGCCAAAAATAATTTTACAAATAGTATCATAGAGTTAATTCTTTTATTTGCGACCTAAAATAAGAGTCTAAATCCATCATTAAATCAAATTGTGCACGTTTTTGTCTTCGACTTACAGCAGCTTGGTTGATCCCTATTTTTAATCCAATTTCTTCCTGTGATAATGTGGGATTCTGTATTGCAATTACTATAAATTCTGCAGCAGGTACTAACCAATTATCCATAAAAGTTAAGCTTAGGCGTAACATTAAATTGAGCTTTGTGTCAAAATCTGTATTTCCGGATTTTAATGCTAAAGTAGTTTTTTGCTTTTTTAATGTTTCAAAAAGTTCTCCAGAATGTATAAAGGCAGTTCCGTTGCTTTCGGATATTTTCTTAGCCTTATGTATTTTGTCTCCAAAACCAATGCTCATTCTGGCATCAAGTTTTAGGGTTCTCAAATATGCTTTTATTAATAAAGTTGATAATAAGGCATCCTCGGGATTCTTGATTTCTATCTGAAATTCATCACCACGATAAATTTCCCATTCACTTGGGTTCTTACCAAACTGAATAAAAAGTTTTTTTAAACCATCAATCCAATCTTTAGGTTTTAGCTGTCTAGAGCCAATAATATCTCCTGTGATTATACTTATCATATTCAAATATAATTAAAAATTAAATACTATTTTAGTTTCCATTTTTCTTGATTCAATAGTTTATCTGTTGGGTAATATGCTTTCGATTCGATAGAATTATCTTGAAAAGAAGGATGATAAAAAACATTACGAAGATAAGGAATAATATTTTTTATTACAATTTTATGTAATGTTTGTGATTATTACAATTTTGTGTAATAAAATAAACAAAGCGATATTTTTTATTTATATAAAAAAGACAGTAACTTAGCATTTAGAAATAGAGTCACTTTGAGTAAAGAAATTAAGATTATCGAATGTCCACGAGATGCCATGCAAGGCATTAAAACATTTATTCCTACTAAGAATAAGGTTTCTTATATCCAGTCTTTATTGCGAGTAGGCTTTGATACCATTGACTTTGGGAGTTTTGTCTCTCCAAAAGCAATACCTCAAATGCAAGATACTGCTGCCGTTTTGGCACAACTAGATTTGTCGCAGACAACTAGTAAATTACTGGCGATTATAGCAAATACACAAGGTGCAGAAATAGCTTCAGAGCACAAAGAAATTCAATATTTAGGTTTTCCTTTTTCGATTTCTGAGAATTTTCAAATGCGAAATACGCATAAAACAATAGCTGAGTCGATAATTACACTTCAGGAAATATTAGAAATAGCGGATAAAAAGAATAAGGAAGTTATAACTTATCTTTCGATGGGATTTGGAAATCCATACGGAGATCCTTGGAACGTGGAGATAGTTGGTGAATGGACAGAAAAGCTATCTAAAATGGGAGTAAAAACGCTCTCGCTTTCTGATACCGTAGGAAGTTCAACGCCAGATATTATAACCTATCTATTTTCGAATTTAATTGCGCAATACCCACAAATTGAGTTTGGTGCCCATTTACATACCACGCCTACTACTTGGTTTGAGAAAATTGATGCTGCTTTTCACGCAGGTTGCTATCGTTTTGATGGGGCAATTCAGGGTTTTGGAGGGTGTCCGATGGCAACAGATAAGTTAACGGGGAATATGCCAACAGAAAAAATGGTATCATATTTTACAGCACAAAAACAAAATACGAATATAAGAGCGATGAGTTTTGAAAGTGCTTATAATGAAGCTTCAAAGCTGTTTGGTGCTTATCATTAATTTTTTTTACAAAGAAATAATAAGTAAGAATCAAAATCCGTTGTTAGCATTATATTAAACTAAAATAATTTTGCAATGAAATCATATCACTATAATATGTTTTTTAGGTTAATAATTGTTGTAATGTTGTTTTGTTCATGCGCGAGTGATTTGGATTTTGATCAGACTAAAGATCTTAGATTAGAGCCTGTTATTGTTGCTAATTTAACTTATTTTGATGTTAAGGCAAATGCATTTGTTGATAATGGAACTGAGCAGGATATTTTTTTTGATGCAAAGGATTTTGATGTATTTAAAGATAGTTTTTTTAGGGATAACTTAAAGAAAGTGGAGTTCAATTTTGAAATTGAAAATACAATATCTCGTGCTTATATTGTGAGTTTGGTTTTTCTAGACGAAAATAATCAGGTTATGCATGATACAGAAATAAATGTTCCTGCATATGTAGGCATACCAAATAGTGTAAAGCATACTGATGTTTTCGAAAATCAAACACTAGATTTGTTAAAAAAATCAATTAAGCTAGAAATAAGAATTAGGATGTTGTCTGGTGCACTATTAACAGCAGATAGTTTAGGGAATTTAAAGTTACGTTCAGGAGGAACCCTTTACTTCGAGATAAAATGAGAAAAATTTATTTGATTTTTTTACTGATAGTAAGCGTTTCAGGGGTAACGCAGAACAAGCAAATCTTGTATAATTTTAATTCTATTCCACAATCATTGCTTGTAAATCCAGGTACAGACATTTCGTATAAATATTATTTTGGAGTGCCATTATTATCGGGTATTTCGGCAAATGTTGGTTCGAGTAGTTTCTCGGCATATGATTTATTTGCAAATAACGGAGTCGATTTTAATACTAAATTGAGAAATGCAGTAAATAAAGCATCCGAAAAGGATGTGGTTTCGATTAATGAACAAATTGAATTGTTCTCGGGGGGATTTAAACTTGGTGGTCGTGAAAATAAAGGATATATTTCGTTTGGAGTGTATCAAGAAGCTGATTTCTTTATGTATGTACCCAAAGATTTAGCATTGTTAGCATTAGATGGAAATCAAAAATACATAGGAAAATCATTCGATTTAAGTCAATTAAGTGTCAAGGCCGAAGTGCTTTCTGTTTTTCACATAGGTTATCATAAAAAGGTAAGTGATAAGTTGGTTTTAGGGGGGAGAGCAAAATTATATTCAAGCGGATTAAATGCAACTTCTACTAAAAATTCAGGATATATCTATACAGGAATGTCGAACACAACAATGTATAATCAAATAATTTCTTCTAATCTGGAATTAAAATCTTCAGGAATTGCCGAATATCTAGAGGATGATTATGATGGGAGTATAGCTTCAGATATTGCACATAAAACTTTTTTAGGTGGAAATTATGGAGTAGGCTTTGATGCAGGAATAACCTATTATCCTAAAAAGAATATTCAGTTTACAGCGAGTGTTCTCGATGTTGGTTTTATTCGCCATAGTAAAGAAGTTCAAAACCTTACTTATAAAGGGTATTATCAATATGAAGGAGTAAATCCAAATTTTACCAATCCTAATAAGCCAGAAAATGTATTCGATGAATTTGAAGCTGCAATTCCAAGAGATACACTTTATAATAAATATACCACTTGGCGTCCTGTTAAATTTAATTCATCAATTCAATATTCTTTTGGTGAGGCCAGATTAGATGAAGAATGTAATTGCAAAGCACATGGTCAAACGGAATATCTCAATGGAGTTGGTATGCAACTATTTGTAATGTCTACGCCTAGAACTCCACTGGTAGCTTTAACGGCTTTTTATAGACGTACGCTTTTTCAAAACCTACAAGTAAAAGCAACTTATACTGTCGATTCTTATTCTTCCAAAAATATAGGTTTTGGGTTTTCGACAACACTTGGGAAGTTTAATTTGTATGCCATGCTTGATAATATTCTGGAATATAAAGATATTACAAAAGCGAATAGTGCAACATTTCAATTTGGTTTAAATTTTATTTTTAAAGAAAATTCGGAATACAATTAAGTTGTTTTTTATTAGAAGCTAATCCAGCTATTCACTGTAATCTTTATTGTTTTAAAGAAAAACAATAAAGGATTTTCGTTGCTATCTGGGCTAGGAGACTAGTGGTTTTAAGATCGTTTATAATTGAAATTAATCGTTAGAATTTATAATTGTAAAAATTTATAAATAGTATAACGTGTATGTTTTCAATTTATTTACTATATTTGCACGCAATTCAACTAGAAATTGCACCATGAAAGCACACAACTCCAAGATTATTGGCGAAGGTTTAACTTACGACGATGTATTATTAGTACCTAACTACTCGAATGTGCTTCCTCGCGAAGTGAGTATCAAATCAAAATTTTCTCGAAACATAACATTAAACGTTCCAATTGTATCTGCAGCTATGGATACTGTTACCGAAAGTGCAATGGCAATTGCTATGGCACAAGAAGGAGGGATAGGTGTTTTACATAAAAATATGACTATCGAGCAGCAAGCAGCCAAAGTACGTAAAGTAAAACGTGCTGAATCTGGAATGATAATCGATCCAGTTACTTTGCCATTAACTTCTACAATAGCTGATGCTAAAATGGCAATGAAAGAATTCGGAATTGGTGGAATCCCAATTGTTGATGAAAATAGAATTCTAAAAGGAATTGTTACCAATCGTGACCTACGTTTTGAAAAAAATGGAACAAGACCAATTGTTGAAGTTATGACAAGTCAAAACTTGGTAACTGTAGCTGAAGGAACTTCGTTAGAACAAGCCGAAGTAGTTTTACAAGGACATAAAATAGAAAAATTACCAGTTGTTAATGCAAACTATGAATTAGTTGGGTTAATTACTTTTAGAGATATTACAAAACTTACACAAAAACCAATTGCAAATAAAGATGTTTATGGGCGTTTGCGTGTTGCAGCTGCAATTGGAGTAACTGGCGATGCTGTTGATAGAGCTGCTGCATTAGTTGCTGCTGGTGTAGATGCTATTATTATTGATACAGCACACGGACATACAGAAGGTGTTGTAAATGTATTGAAAGAAGTAAAAAGTAAATTTCCAGGAATTGATGTTATCGTAGGTAATATAGCAACTCCTGAAGCGGCTATATATTTAGTAGAAAACGGTGCCGATGGAGTAAAAGTTGGTATTGGACCAGGTTCAATTTGTACAACTCGTATTGTAGCAGGTGTTGGTTTTCCTCAATTTTCAGCAGTTTTAGAAGTTGCTGCAGCTATAAAAGGAACTGGTGTGCCAGTAATTGCTGATGGAGGAATACGTTATACAGGAGATATTCCTAAAGCAATTGCTGCTGGAGCAGATTGTGTAATGTTAGGATCATTATTAGCAGGTACAAAAGAATCTCCAGGTGAAACTATTATTTTTGAAGGAAGAAAATTCAAATCTTACCGCGGAATGGGTTCGGTAGAGGCGATGCAAGGTGGTTCAAAAGACCGTTATTTCCAAGATGTTGAGGATGATGTTAAAAAACTAGTTCCAGAAGGAATTGTAGGTCGTGTTCCTTACAAAGGGGAATTAAACGAAAGTATGCTTCAATTCATTGGTGGACTTCGTGCAGGAATGGGATATTGTGGTTCAAAAGATATTCCTACTTTGCAAGAGTCAGGACGTTTTGTTAGAATTACTTCTAGCGGAATTACAGAGAGTCACCCTCATAACGTAACTATTACAAAAGAAGCTCCAAATTATTCAAGATAATTTAGAAGTTTTCATATAAAACAAAAGGCGTAAGATTTTTTCTTGCGCCTTTTTTATGTTTTAAACGAGCCCTTTTATTTTAGCATGTTGTAATAATAAAATGCTTTTAGCATCTTTTATTTCGCCAGTTGCAATCATATTGTATGCTTCATCAAAAGGTATTTCAAGTACTTCGATATTTTCATTTTCGCTATCAAGCCCTCCACCTTCACTAACTTTCATGCTTTGGTCATATTCTCCTGTAAATAAATATAAAATTTCGGTTACAGATCCTGGTGACATGTAAGTTTCAATTACTTTATCTACATTTTTTAAACGATATCCTGTTTCTTCTTCAGTTTCTCTGATAATGCATTCTTTGGGATTGTCTTTGTCTAATAGTCCAGCACAAACTTCAATCATCATTCCAGAATCATTACCGTTAAGATAAGTAGGCATGCGAAACTGTCTGGTAAGGACTACTGTTTTCTTTTTGGAATTATAAAGTAAAATTGCAGCTCCATTTCCTCGATCGTATACTTCTCGGGTGTGAGTTTCTGTTGCTTTATTATTCTTTTGATAGTCAAAAGTTACTTTGTTTAATATGTACCAATTATCAGATAACAGTTTAGTTTCTGTTATTTTTATTTTAGGATTGCTCATGGATCAATTTTTTTGGCAAAAAAAACGCTCTGAAATCCAGAGCGTTTTTTATTTTTATTTAAGTATCGTTTGTTTTCTGTCTGGACCTACAGAAACAATTTTTATAGGTACTTCAACAGCTGCCTCGATAAACTCGATATATTCTTTTAATTCAACTGGTAACTCTTCATAAGTTGTCATTCCTGTTAAATCTGCTTGCCATCCTTTGAATTCTTTATAAACTGGAGTTACATTTTCTGGTTCGATATTATAAGGGAAGTGAGAAATGTTTTTTCCTTTGTATTTATATTCAGTACACACTTTTAAAGTTTCAAATCCTGAAAGGACATCACCTTTCATCATCATTAATTGTGTAACACCGTTTACTTGAATTGCATATTTTAATGCTACTAAGTCTAGCCATCCGCAACGTCTTTGTCTTCCTGTTACTGAACCAAATTCGTTTCCGATTTTTGCCATTGTAGCTCCAACTTCGTCAAAAAGTTCAGTTGGAAAAGGACCGCTTCCTACACGAGTTACATATGCTTTAAAAATTCCGTAAACTTCTTTGATTTTGTTTGGTGCAATTCCTAAACCAGTACACGCTCCAGCTGCAGTAGTGTTAGATGATGTTACAAAAGGATATGTTCCAAAATCTACATCTAATAAAGATCCCTGAGCACCTTCACATAAAATAGATTTACCTGCTTTTTGAGCTTGGTGCATATACTCTTCACTATCGATAAAATCTAATTTTTTTAATTCTTCGATAGCTTCAAAAAACTCTTTTTCAAGTTCTGCTAAGTTGTATTGAATGGCAACATCATAAAAAGCAATCATAGCTTCATGTTTGTCTGCTAGTGCTCTATAACGTTCTTTGAAGTCTTCTAATTCAATATCGCCAACACGTAAACCATTTCTACCTGTTTTGTCCATATAAGTTGGCCCAATACCTTTTAAAGTAGAACCAATTTTTGCTTTCCCTTTTGAAGCTTCAGAAGCTGCATCAAGTAAGCGGTGCGTTGGTAAAATTAAATGTGCTTTTCTAGATATAATTAATTTGCTTTTGATGTCTAAATTAAATTTCTCTAAACCTTCAATTTCTTTTTGAAAAACCACAGGGTCAATTACAACTCCATTACCAATAATATTAATAGATTTCTCGTGAAAAATCCCTGAAGGAATTGTTTCTAAAACATGCTTTATTCCGTCGAACTCTAAAGTGTGTCCTGCATTTGGTCCACCTTGAAAACGAGCAATAATGTCATAATTCGAGGTAAGAACGTCTACAATTTTTCCTTTACCTTCATCTCCCCATTGTAATCCTAGTAATAAATCTACGGTCATTCTGTTTTTAATTTTAATTGTAGAGGTAGTTTTTTTGCTACCTGCTCAGATTAATTAGTTGTCTATTTTATTTAAATATTTTGAGAGCAATCTTTTTATTGATTGCCTATTTTTGTTTTTTGTTTCCGTAAAAATATAATGAATGATTCGTGATTTCGATATCAAATATTTCTTCGATTGTTTTTTTTATGGTTTGGATTCTAGGATCGCAAAATTCGATTACTTCACCAGAATCAGTCATAATAATATGATCGTGTTGTTTATCAAAATACGATTTCTCGTAATAGGCTTGATTTTGCCCAAATTGATGTTTACGAACTAAAGCACAATCTAATAATAACTCTATCGTATTGTATAGAGTAGCTCTACTTACACGATAATTTTTGTTTTTCATTTTGATATACAAGTTTTCAATATCAAAATGTTCTTCGCTATCGTATATTTCCTGAAGTATAGCATAACGCTCAGGGGTTTTACGGTGGCCTTTTTGCTCAAGATATAATGTAAAAACATTTTTTACAATTTCTTGATTTTTGTTGTTGTCAGTTGAAATGAGTGTCATATCCTGCAAAGATAATTTATTATTTTAAATGAATAAAAGTTTCCTGTTTAAAGTTTCACGTTCAAATGTTTAATCTTAAAAATTCAGGGACTTAGGTTCTGTATTCTCTGGTTACTTTCTCAACACCATCAATTTTTTTAATATTGTTGATCATCTTCTTTAGTATAGAGTTGTTTCTTACGATGACCGCAATCTGACCATGAAAAATACCTGCATCAGTACTTAATGAGATACTTTGAATGTTTACGTTCATGTTATTAGAAATAACTTTAGTTAATTGGTTGGTGAGTCCTAAAACGTCCATTCCAGTAATATTTATAATAGCTTTGAATTCTTCTTGCGACGAGTCAATCCATTTGGCTGTCATAATTCGGTAAGCATAGTTTGATTGCATACCGATGGCATTTGGACAGTCTTTTTTGTGAACTTTTATTCCTTCGTTTATTGTTACAAAACCAAAAACATCATCACCAGGAATTGGATTACAGCATGGGGATAGTTTATAATCAAGTTTATCATGTTCTGTTCCAAAAACCAACATATCATAATTGCTGCTAATTACAGGTTTATGAATATCTGTATCGGCTGTAGTACTATTGTTGCGTTTTATCTTGTTTTTGAAGAAATTGATAAACGTGTTGCTTTTTTGAGCAGCATAGTCTTTTAATTGTTGGTTCTCGATTGCGCCAACTCCCACTCTGTAAAATAAATCCAAACTTGTTTTGAGTTTGAAGAAATTAACTAACTCGTTTATAACTTGCTCGTTGATAGTTATTTTTAAGTGTTTTAGTTTACGAGTAAGTAATTCTTTTCCTTCCTCGGCAATCTTTTTGGTATTTTCGTTTAATACGTTTTTAATTTTGGTTTTTGCTCGGGATGTGGTTACGTAATCTAGCCAGTTTATGGTTGGCTTTTGGTTTTGAGAAGTAATAACTTCAACCTGATCTCCACTTTTTAATTCGTAATTAAGCGGTACTAATCGTCCATTTACACGTGTTCCACGAGTTTTTATTCCTATTTCGGAGTGAATGCTAAAAGCAAAATCTAATGAAGTTGCTCCTTTTGGAAGTGATTTTATTTCGCCTTTTGGCGTAAATACAAAGATTTCTTTAGAATATAAATTCATTTTAAAATCTTCAACAAAATCTACTGCATTTGTTTCTGAGTTTTCTAAAGCTTCACGAAGTAGGTTTAGCCAAACATCAAGGCCGCTTTCTTCTGTGGCTCCATTTTTATATTTATAATGTGCCGCATATCCTTTTTCCGCAATTTCGTCCATACGCTCGCTTCGGACCTGTACTTCGATCCAGCGTCCTTTTGGGCCCATAACGGTTATGTGTAAAGCTTCATAACCAGTAGATTTTGGTGATGAAATCCAATCTCGCAATCGACTTGGGCTTGGTCGGTAATGGTCGGTAACGATAGAATATATTTTCCAAGCTAGAAACTTTTCGTCATGAGGATTGGATTTGTATACTATTCGAATGGCGAACTTATCATAAACTTCATCGAAGCTTACGTTTTGTGCACGCATTTTTCTTCTAATGGAATAAATAGATTTCGGGCGCCCTTTTATCATGTATTCTACTCCTTCTTCATCCAATGATTTTTTCAGTACATCCGATATATCTTTGATATAAGCGTCTTGTTCTTCTTTGGTTTCTCGAATTTTACTTACGATGTCATTATAAACTTCTGGTTCAGTATATTTTAATCCTAAGTCTTCGAGTTTAGTTTTGATGTTATACAATCCCAATCGGTGAGCAAGAGGCGCATAAATGTATAAAGTTTCCGATGCAATTTTTGTTTGTTTGTACTCAGCCATTGAATCCATAGTTTGCATATTATGCAAACGATCGGCTAATTTTATCAAAATTACACGAACATCATCATTTAAAGTAAGGATCATTTTACGGAAATTTTCCGCTTGCATTGATGCATTTAAATCTCTTTGCACCATCGAAATTTTGGTTAATCCCTCTACAAGTTGTGCTACTTTTGGATTAAATAAACGCTCAATGTCCTGAACTGTCAGAGGTGTGTCTTCGACAACATCATGCAATAAGGCAGCAGCAATTGAGGTTGCCCCCAATCCAATTTCGGAAGCAACGATTTTTGCAACAGCAATAGGATGGAAGATATAAGCTTCACCTGATTTTCGTCTTTGTTCTTTATGAGCATCAACAGCAACATCAAAAGCTTTTCGAATTAATTTTTTGTCTGTTGGACTTAAAGTCTGGTAACTAATTCGAAGCAATTCTTTGTATTCCTGTGCGATTGCTTTATTCTCTTTTTCAATATCTATCTCTGTCATAAGTACACCTAGTTCAATCCCCTAAAAATAAGAATAAGTTTCAATATACACAAGGGAATGGAAGTGTTTTAAATATTGAAAATAGAATAAAATGTTTAAAAAAATATTTTTTTTTAAGCATAAAAAAAACACTATTACGAAATAGTGTTTTGATTTTTAGTTTGTTATGTTTTGTTACTTGAATTTTAAAGATTTAAATAGGCTTGTCTTATAAAGAATTAAAATAAAGAGCTATTAAAATCTCTAAGTACATTTTCTTTTTTTATCTTTTGTTTCTTTGTATTTATGCTCTTTTTGGATGGACTAAATTTACTGAACTTTACTGAAATCCAAGTCTTGAAAATCGTAACTAAAATCGGTTAGTTCAGAGATTGCTTGCATCTTTAAATTAGTAGCTTTTCCGTTAGAGTCATATTTAAAAAATAAATGGGCATCGGCATGAAAATAAGCATTATCCCATTTTACCACATAATTTCCATCTTTGTAAAAGAATACTTCACCTACCAATTGAGGAGAACGTTTTGATGCAAAATATACTTTTCCCTTTTTTTCAGTTATCGTTACATCTCCAAACCAATTGTCTTTGTAAGTTCCAGTAATTTTGGTGAAATCAGTTTTTACTTTGTCTTTCTTGCTTTTTGCTACAACAGCCCAGACTTCATCAGTTACTTTATCTGCTGTTTCTACATTAGCTTTCATACGATTGCTGTATAATGCAACGTAATCTTCAGATTTAATTCCTAAATAACTATCTTTTATAGTATTGGTAATAGCAGTAAATGCTGCACCAGATTGTTGATTTGTTAAGACTATAATTCCTAATTTTAGTTCAGGAATTAAAGTCACCTGAGTGACAATTCCTTCTAGCCCACCTGTGTGGCTAACTTGTTTGTTTCCTTTCACATCACTCAAAAACCATCCTAAGCCATATCCGCTAAAATGAGTATTATATGGAGTTCTAGGTTTTACTGGAATTATGGTTTGTAGTTGCCACATTTCGTCATGTTCTTTTTCTGAAAATAATTGTTTGTTTTCAGGGCCATATTTACCGTTATTCATTTGCATAATGGCCCATTTACTTAAGTCGTTTACGCTAGAATAAATACCTGCAGCAGCATCAAATAGTTGATTTTTATATCTGGTGATTACTTTTAGTTTCCCATCTATAGGTACATGTGGTGCAATGATATTGGTTGAGTCTTTTAGGCGTAAAAATGAAGCTGCACTATGATTCATTTCTAATGGTTTCATGATGCGTTCTTCTATGAAATCTCCCCAGCTTTTTCCGCTGACAACATGAACGATTTCACCAGCAATTATATATAATAAATTATCGTAATCATATTTGGTTCTAAAACCCGAAACAGGTTTTAAATATTGTAAGTTTTGGGTAATATCCTGTACTGTAAAATCACTTCCATCAGGCCAGATCATTAAATCTCCCGCTCCAAGACCTAGCCCGCTGCGATGAGTTAATAAATCACGAATCGTAAATTCTTGAGTTACATATTCATTATACATTTTAAAATTTGGAAGGTATTTTATCACCTTATCATCCCATTTGATTTTGCCTTCATCAACTAAGATGGCCAAGGCTGCACTAGTAAAAGCTTTACTGTTTGAAGCGATTCCGAATAACGTATTGGCATCTACTTTTTCTTTAGTAATGATCGATTTTACACCATAACCTTGAGCCTGAACGATTTTTCCATCTTTAATAATGGCAACAGCAATTCCGGGAACATTAAATGTTTTTAACGTATTTTCTACCAATGCATCAACCTCTTTATTGGTGATTTGTGCAGAAACTGAGAAACCGAATAGTAGTGCTAAAAGCGATAATTTATAGTTCATGTTTTAAATTTTATAATTGATTAAAACCTCGTTGTCTTTTTGCTTCAAAAATTAATATAGCTGCTGCAACCGAAACATTCATGCTGTCTATTTCACCTTCCATGGGGATGATGATATTTTGAGTTGCTGCATCTCTCCATTCTTGAGTTAACCCTGTAGCTTCGGTACCTACAACTAATGCTGTTGGAGTAGTAAAGTCCTGTGTGTGGTAAGAAGTTGAGTTTTGAAGTGTAGCGCAGTAAAAATTAATTTTATTTTCTTTTAAAAAAGAAATGATTTCAGTAGTTGTCCCTGTTGCAATTTGGTTTGTAAATAAGCAGCCTACGCTAGAGCGAACAATATTTGGATTGTACAAATCGCTTTTAGGATTGGCGATAATTACTGCATTTAAATTTGCTGCATCAGCAGTACGTAATAACGCACCAATATTTCCAGGTTTTTCTGGAGCTTCAGCAACAAGAATCAATGGATTATCAGATAGTTTTAAATCTGATAATTGCAATGATTTGGTTTTGGCTATAGCCAAAATACCTTCGGTGGTATCGCGATAAGCTAATTTTTGATAGACTTCTTTATTGATTTCGATTAAATTAACTTGTTTGCCAGTTAGTTTATTGATCTCGTTTTCAGAAATTAATTCGGGTAAAAATAAAATCGTTTCTATTTCATAATCCCCCTTTGTAGCTAATAGAATTTCACGTTTTCCTTCAATTAAAAACGTTCCCGTTTGTTTACGTATTTTTGCTTTTTCTTGCAATAACACTAATGATTTTATAAATAGATTTTGTATCGAGGTAATTTGTTTCAAGGGAAAATGTGCTGAGTTTGTAAGTGGCTAAGGTAATAAGAATTTTTAAATTTTAAATTCAATACTATTTTTTAGAAAATCAATAAATTTATTAATTGCAGTTGGCATCTGTTTATAAAGAGTATTTCTTTATTTTTGTCAGAATTGTAGATTTTATTTTCATTTTAAAAACATATAAATGTTTAGCTTATTAGATATCATTGGAACAATGGCATTTGCTATGTCTGGCGCGTTGACAGCAATGAATAAAAGACTTGATCCGTTTGGAGTTTTTATAATTGCCTTTGTGACTGCGGTAGGTGGGGGAACGGTACGTGATGTTTTAATTGGTAGAACACCTGTGGGATGGATGCTTGATTTAAAATATGTTTACGTTATTATTTTAGGGTTTATTCTATCTGTTATTTTTAGAAAAAAGTTTGATAAATTAAGAACTTCTTTGTTCTTATTTGATACCATAGGCTTAGGCGTTTTTACATTAATTGGGTTAGAAAGAGGAATACTTACGGGTTTACATCCTATAATTTGTATTGCATTAGGTACTATGACAGCTTGTTTTGGAGGTGTTACTCGTGATATTTTATGTAATGAAATTCCTGTAATTTTTAGAAGAGAAATTTATGCAACAATTTGTATTCTGGGTGGAATTGTTTTTTTTGTATTAAAAAAATTAAATCTTAATGATGATATCTTATATCTTGTAACTTGTGTTGTTATTATTTTAGTTCGATTAATGGCGGTAAAATACAAATGGTATTTACCAGCTCTAGAACATAAACGCTAAATGATTTCTCTAATGAATTCCAATAACAAATTGTGAAAAATTACACTGTAAAATTATATCAGGAAACAGATTATGAAAAGTGGAATGACTTTATCAGTCAAGCCAAAAATGCTACTTTCTTGTTTCATCGTGATTTTATGGAATATCATAAAGACCGATTTAAAGATTTCTCTTTATTAGTTTATGAAAATGAAAAATTAGTTTCGGTTTTCCCTGCAAATAGAGTCAATGATGTTGTTTATTCTCATCAAGGATTGACTTATGGAGGATTGGTTTATAGTAAAAAAATAAAACTTGTTTCGATTATTGAAATTTTTAAAAGGATTTTGATTTTTTTAAACGAGAATGTTATTGCAAAATTACATCTAAAGACTCTTCCATCTATTTATCATTTAAAACCTGCGGAAGAAACTCAATATGCTTTATTTTTAGCAGAAGCTAAATTGGTTCGTCGAGATTCGCTTTCTGTTTTAGATTTATCTCAAGAAAATAAAATATCTAAAATCAGAAAAAGAGGTATTCAAAAAGCTATTTTTAATGAATTAATAATTAAAGAAGAAGATTCTTTTGAAGGATTTTGGAATGAAATTCTAATTCCTAATTTAGATAAGAAACATAAAGCAAGCCCAGTTCATACTTTAGAAGAGATAAATTATCTAAAAAGTATTTTTCCAGATAATATTCGTCAGTTTAATGTGTATCAGAATGATAAAATAGTAGCAGGAACATCAGTTTTTGAAAGTAAGAATGTAGCACATTGCCAGTATATTTCTAAAAATGAAAATCAGGATAATTTAGGAAGCTTGGACTTTTTGTTTGAGTTTTTGATAAAGAAAGTATTTAACGAAAAACAATTTTTTGATTTTGGAATATCTAATGAGGAACAAGGGAAAAAGCTAAATGAAGGATTGTCATATTGGAAAGAAAGTTTTGGTGCGAGTACAATAGTTCATGATTTTTATGAAGTAGAAACAATAAATTACAGATTATTAAATAACGTCTTATTATGATTTCTTTTTTAGATTTAAAAAAAATAAACGAGCCATACAAAAAAGTATTTCAGGAAAAAATGGAAGTAGTTTTGGATAATGGCTGGTATATTTTGGGGAAAGAAGTCAAAGCATTTGAGACATCATTCGCAGCGTATTGTGGTGCAAAATATTGTATAGGAGTAGGAAATGGTCTGGATGCTTTAACGTTAATTTTTAAAGGCTATATTCAGTTAGGGAAATTACAAAGAGGGGATGAAGTTATTGTTCCGGCAAATACATATATAGCGAGTATTTTAGCTGTTTTACAAGCTGATTTAGTTCCTGTTTTGGTTGAACCAAAGTTAGAAACGTATAATCTTAATCCAGATTTAATCCAGAGTAAAATTACACCAAAAACTAAAGCAATTTTAGTAGTTCATCTATACGGACAATTGGCAGAAATGGATGCTGTAAATGAGGTTGCCAATGTAAATAATCTTTTAGTTGTTGAAGACGCAGCACAATCTCACGGTGCTTTATTAGACAAAAGTCAAAAGTCAAAAGTCAAAAGTAGGAATGCACAAGCATATAGTTTTTATCCAGGAAAAAATTTAGGTGCTTTGGGTGATGGTGGAGCAATTACAACGGATGATACTGAATTGGCTAAAATTTTATTTTCGCTTCGAAATTATGGTTCAGAAGTAAAATATTATAATGATTTTGTCGGTGTAAATTCGAGATTAGACGAATTGCAAGCTGCGTTTCTGAATGTGAAATTACCAAATTTAGATGCTGAAAATGAGCAACGAAGAGATATTGCAAAAAGATATTTAGTTGAAATAAAAAACAAAAAAGTAGTATTACCATTTTGGGATTTTTCAAATAATCATGTATTTCATTTATTCGTTATTCGAACTCAAAACAGGAATGATTTACAGGCTTATTTATTAGAGAATGGTATCCAAACGATGATTCATTATCCTGTTCCGCCACATCAGCAAAAGGCCTTCCCACAATGGAATAGTTTATCTTTTCCGATTACTGAAAAAATACATAACGAAGTTTTAAGTTTGCCAATGAGTTCTGTTTTAACGGATGTAGAAGTAAGTCATATAGTTGATATTTTAAACCAATATTAAATGGATTTTACAAAAAGACATGAACTTAAATTAAGTATTAAACGATATGTACCAGAAAAAATATGGATTTCGTTTATTAAGATTTATAATTTTACACATTTAAGGGATCTTTATAATTTGTATTTAATTAAAGAAGCACCTAAAAAACATCAAAAAGCACTTCAAATTGTTAGACAAAAAGAAAAAGTAAAAGTTGCTTTTTTTTTAATTCATGAGTCTGTTTGGAAATATGAAGTATTATTTGATTTAATGTTACAGCATCCCAGATTTGAACCCCAAATATTTGTTTGCCCTGTTGTAAACTTTGGTGAGGAAAACATGCTTATCGAAATGAATAAATCTTTTGAAGCATTTAAAAATAAAGGATATGATATTATTAAAACCTATGATAATGCTACAGGGGAATATCTGGATATAAAAAAAGAATTTTCACCTGATATTATTTTTTTTACCAATCCATATGACGGTTTAGTAGATTATAGATATTATATAAAAATGTTTCCAAATACTTTAACCTGTTACGTACCTTATGCTATTATGACTACCAATTATGAAGCTTTTTATAATTTAAAATTTCATAATCTTGTCTGGCGAATTTTTTCAGAAACTCCCATTCATAAAAAGATAGCTATTCAAAAGCAAAGAAATAAAGCAAAGAATAATGTTGTAACTGGATATCCTGGATTTGATCAGCTTTTAATTAATAAAACACCCAATTATGAGGTTTGGAAAAATAAGAATTCAATTTTAAAGAAAGTAATATGGGCGCCACATCATTCGATGCATGAATTAAATAAAGTTTCAAATTTTTTAGAATACTTTGATGTGTTTTTAGAATTGGCTGTTATTTATAAAGACAAATTGCAAATAGCGTTTAAGCCACATCCATTATTAAGGGCTAAATTAGAGAATGATTTAAATTGGGGAAAAGAAAAAACAGATGCCTATTATAATAAATGGATAAATTTAGATAATGGTCAGTTTGAAGGTTCAGACTATATAGATCTTTTTTTAACATCAGATGCGCTGATTCATGATTGTGGTTCCTTTATGGCAGAATATCTCATTACGGGAAAACCATCTCTTTTTATGGTTAGAAATGAGTCTGTTATGAGTCTGTGGAGTGAGTTCGGAGAAATGGCTGTTGCAGCGCATTATCAATCGAGAAGTAAGAAACAATTAATCGATTTTATTGAGAATGTTGTGTTAAGTGGAAATGATTGGATGAAAGAAAAACGTAATGATTTTGTACAGAATAATTTAATACAAAAGAACAATTTAATTGCATCTCAAAATATAATGAATTATATTGAAAATCAAATTGTTATATAATCTATTTTTAGAGATTATTAAGGTTTTTTATTTAAAAAAGAATAAATGAATATAGCTGTCATTTTAGCGGGAGGAATAGGGATTAGGTTAGAGAGATCTTTGCCTAAACAGTTTTTTAAAGTTGCAGGAAAGATGGTTATTGAGCATGCTATTGATGCATTTGAAAAGAATGGATTAATTGATGAAATCGCTATTGTGATTAATAATCATTATCTTTTTATGATAGAGGATATTATTATTAAAAACGAATGGAAAAAAGTTAAACGTGTTTTAATTGGGGGTAAGGAACGATATCATTCTAGTCTTACAGCAGTTAATGCGTATCATGAGTTTAAAGATGCTAATTTGATTTTTCATGATGCTGCTCGTCCTTTGGTTAGTCAAAGAATTATTGACGATGTTGTAAAAGCAATGGATAATTATAATGCTGTTGATGTTGCTATTAATTCTTCGGATACAATTATTGAGGTCGAAAATGATATTATAAGAGCTATTCCAGAGCGAATAAAAATGCTTAGAGGGCAAACTCCTCAAGGATTTAGACAAAATATTATTGCAAAAGCATATGAATTGGCGCTGAAAGATGAAAATTTTAAAGCAACGGATGATTGTGGAGTCGTTAAAAAATATTTACCTGGAGAAGATATCTATGTAGTAAATGGAGAAGAGGTTAATATGAAACTAACTTATCCCGAAGATACTTATTTACTAGATAAGTTATTTCAATTACGTTCGGTTGAAATTCAAGACATAAAATTATCGATAGAAGCTTTGTCGGATAAGGTTATGGTTGTTTTCGGGGGGGCTTATGGGATAGGAAAAAGCATTGTAAATTTAGGAAAGCAAAACGGAATTCGTGTTTATAGTTTTTCCCGAAGCGAAAATGATGTTAATGTTTCTAATATAGATTCGGTTAAGAAAGCTTTAGGAAATGTGTTTGAAATAGAACGTAAAATTGATTTTATTATTAATTCAGCAGGTATATTGCATAAAGAACCATTGGAGACGATGGAGTACCAAAATATTTTAGATTCAATAAATGTTAATTATACTGGAATGGTTAATATTGCACTTGCTTCATTGCCTTACTTAAAAGAATCAAAAGGGCATATTTTGTTCTTTACTTCAAGTTCGTATACAAGAGGTAGAGCATTTTACAGTATTTATTCTTCTTGTAAAGCTGCTACGGTTAATTTTGTGCAAGGAATTTCACAAGAATGGGAAACTTTGGGCATCAAAGTAAACTGTATGAATCCAGAGCGTACACAAACACCAATGAGAGTAAAAAATTTTGGTAATGAGCCAGAAGATACTTTACTTAAACCCGAAATGGTTGCTTTAAGGTGTATTCAGACTTTATTGTCTAACTATACAGGGCAAGTGATAGATGTACGACTTTGAAGAAATTAAACTTAATCTTTTTTTAGATGCATAATTCTTCTCTAAAGGCAATCGCAATAAAAGGAATTATTTGGTCTGCCGTAGATAAATTTGCTGCTCAGTTCGGCCAATTTGTTGTAGGTGTAATACTTGCACGCATTTTATTGCCTGAAGATTTTGGTTTAATAGGGGCGTTAACTATTTTTATAGCGCTATCACAGACTTTTATCGAAAGTGGATTAGGAGTAGCTTTAATTCAACGTCAAAATAGATCTAAAGTTGATTTTTCGACTCTATTTGTATTCAATTTAGTTATAAGCAGTTTTTTTTATTTGGTATTATTTTTCTCAGCACCTTATATCTCTTTTTTTTTAAGCAACCTCAATTAATTGATTTGACAAGAATCTTAGGTTTGGTTTTGTTTTTAAATGCTTTTGCAATAGTTCAACGAACTAAACTGACAATTGAGATTGATTTCAAATCCATTGCAAAAAGTAATGTTATTGGGATGATTACTGGCGGATTGTGTGGAGTAGTAGCTGCAATGAATGGATATGGAGTTTGGTCATTAGTTATTCAAATGCTTATTGGAGCTTTTAGCTCATCTTTATCTTTTTGGTTTTTAAGTAATTGGACGCCTTCTGTTACTTTTTCAAAAACGGCATTTAAATCTTTATTTGGTTATGGATCAAAGTTATTAATAGCAGGTTTGTATGCTCAAGTTCTTAACAATATATATAATATTTGTCTAGGTAAGTTTTATCCAATTGCTTCACTAGGCTATTATACAAGAGCTAAGAATTTTGCGGATTTATCAGCTGGAACTATAGTTAGCATCTTGCAACAAGCCACTTTTCCGGTTCTTGCATCATTACAAAATGATAAAGAAAAACTAGTTTCTGTTTACAGTCGTATGATTCGAATGTCAGCTTTTTTTATTATTCCTTTAATGACTCTGATTGCTTTGTTGGCAAAACCAATTGTTATATTATTACTTACAGAAAAATGGATCTCTTTAATTCCACTTTTACAATGGATGGTTTTTGCTCGTATTTTTTTTCCTATGAGTGCAATTAATATGAATTTATTGAATGCAATTGGTCGCTCAGACTTATTTTTGAAAGTTGATCTGTCCAAATTACCTTTAACCATCGTAGCAATGATAATTACAATTCCATTAGGCGTAAAATCAATTATTATTGGTCATGTTATTACATCAGCAATATCATTCATAATAAATGCATATTTGCCGGGTAAGTTTTATGGTTATGGGGCTGTACAACAATTAAAGGATATGCTACCCATTTTTGCAGCAACAATAGGAATGGCTGTCTTAGTATTTGCGATATGTTACTTTATAGATAATTTAATATTTCAGTTGTTTTTAGGAGCCATTTTAGGAGTTTTAGCTTATTTATTTATTTGCTGGATATTAAAACTAGAAGAGCTAAAAGAAATTTTTAAATTATTTTTGAGTTTAAAAAGGGATAATACTTTAAAAATTTAATATGTTATAATAGTTATGTATTCGTTGGTTGTAATTCATGAAAATAATCTTTAAAACATAAGGAAGTAAAGAATTTCTAATAAAAAATAAGAATCAAATACTATGTTAGAGAAATGTGTTTCTTTTGATTTTATAATTTGAAGTGTTTATTTCAGGAAAGATTATTTTATTTTTTTGCTGAATATAATAATGTAAAAAATATGAAAATTCTTTTATTAGGTGAATATAGTGCTCTTCATTATACATTAGCAGAAGGGTTAAGAGTATTAGGGCATGATGTTACAGTAGCTTCTGATGGGTGCAAATGGATGGGAAATGATAGAGATATTGATTTGTTTCGCTCTGGATACGATTTTTTCAACTCAGTAAAATACTTGGGCCGAGTACATAATATCTTTAAGAAATTTACAGGTTATGATATCGTACAGATTAATAATCCTTCATTTTTGGATTTAAAGATTAAAAGAAATCTTCATTTTTACAGATTTTTATTAAAAAATAATGATAAAGTTTTTTTAGGTGCATTTGGGACTGATTATTTTTGGGAGAAGTTATGTGTAGAAAATAAAACACTTAGATATACTGATTTATTTATCGGAGAAAAGCCTCTTGATATTTATAAGTGTGAATGGTTAGGAAATCAATTTCAAGATGCAAATATTGAAATTGCAGAAACTTGTACTGGTGTAATCTCATGTTTGTACGAGTATTATAAAGCGTATGAACCTTACTATAAAGATAAATTAGAATATATTCCTTTGCCTATTAATACTGATTTGCTTCAGTATAAACAAAAAGGAATTCAAGAGGATAAAATCAAAATTTTTATTGGTATTCAAAAGTTTAAAACGAAATTGAAAGGCACTGATTTATTTCTTGAAGAAGTGATGAAAATTCAGCAAGCTTACCCCAAAGAGGTTGTAGTAAATAAAGTTACTTCCTTACCTTGGATGGAATATGTGAAAATTATGTCAGAATCAGATGTTTTATTAGATCAGCTTTATTCATACACTCCTGGTATGAATGGTCTAATTGGTATGGCGCAAGGTTTGGTTTTAGTAGGAGGAGGAGAACCAGAAATGTATGAATTGTTAAATGAAAATAATAATCGTCCAATTATTAATGTATTTCCTGTGAAAGAGAATATTTACAGCCAATTGGAAAAACTAATAGAGAATAAAATGATTATTTCTGAAATTTCAGAAAATAGCAGAAGATTTGTAGAGCAGCATCATAATTATATACAAGTGGCTCAACAATATGTTGATTTTTGGAATAGTAAATAGTAATAATTAATCAATTTTAAAACCTTAATTATTCTATCAAACATACTTTGCGATAGTCAAAAGTTTTTTGCTTTTTTCTCCTCTTTATATTGTCTTAGATCTTTATTTCAAAAAAAACTTATATTTGTGAGTATAAAATAAAAAATGGAAAAGGTTTTTACAGAAAATGATATCGAGATTTTGATTTCTACAATGAATCAGACAAATCTCGATTTTTTATTTCAAATATTTCCTTTAAAGCATTTTTCCAATTATAATATTCTTATAATTAACCAGTCTAAAACCACAACTTTATCATCTAAATTTCCTTCCGTTCGAGTAATTAATAGCTTTGATGTTGGCTTATCAAAGAGTCGGAATTTAGCAATAGAAAATGCAATTGGGAAAATTTTATTAATTGCGGACGATGATGTAATTTATCAAAAGAATTTTATCAAAAAAATTATTGAAGCACATAATAAATTCAATAAAGCAACTATAATTAATTTCTGTGCAATCAAAGAAAAAGGAGTTGGTTTAAAAAAGTATTCTAATAGATCTAGATTACAATTAAATAGTTTAGGAATTTTGAATGTCAGTTCTATTGAAATGACTATAAATAAAGAAAAATTAGGATTAACTGGAATCCGATTTGACAAAAATTTTCGTTTAGGAAGTAGCTTTGAAATGGGAGAAGAGGCTGTTTTTTTGTTTGATTTAAAGCGTAAAGATCAACAGATTGCTTTTGAAAATCAGATAATTGTAAAGCATGAAGGTTTAACATCTTCAAATAAAATAGATAGTTTACATAAATATTATATTTATGGAGCAATATTAAGTCGCAGTTTAATAACAAATCATGTATTTTGGTTGATGATAAAGATGTTCTTTGATTTAAAACAAAACAAGTTAAAAATAAATTTTTCTTTTAAAGCAGTTGATAATTTTAATAAAGGGCGAAAAAAAATTGAAGTCATGAATTATGGAAAACAATAAGAGCAAAATAAGTCTGATTTCACTTCCTAAAATTGAAGATCGAAGAGGGAATCTCTCCGTAATAGAACACGACACAGTTCCCTTTGATATTAAAAGAGTGTATTATCTGTATGATGTTCCAAGTGGGGCAGAAAAGGTGGGCATGCTCATAAAAATTTGCAACAATTTTTAGTTGCATTAAGTGGTAGTTTTGATGTTGTTTTAAATGATGGGAAAGAATCAAAAATTATTACTTTGAATAAACCATTTGAAGGCTTATTGATTAAACCTGGAATTTGGAGAGAACTGCAGAATTTTTCTTCAGGTTCTGTTTGTTTGGTTGTGGCTTCAGAGGTCTACATAGAAGCGGATTATATAAGAGATTTTGAGGAGTTCATGAACTTTTCTATTCGTAAATAGAAAAGTATAGCCCCGTTTTTTTTAGATAATTTTTTACTTTAAAAAGTATGAGCAAAGAAAAACTGGGTAGATTTTAATAAAAATTGAATCTTTAAATTAATATTTTGTTTATCAACATCTTTTAAATAAAAGTCTTTTTCGGTTTTATATCCAAATGTATGATAACGTAAGCTGTATTCAATTCTGTATAAATCCAAGAAAAATTTAAGAGATGAGTTTTTACTTTCAGCAATTTTAAATTGACTAAAATCCATTAATTTCATAGTATTAATATTCTTCTTTGATAGGCTATTAGGAGTGTTGTAATTATAGATAGCCGTAATTTTATTACTTATCGCTACAGTGTGCTGGATACCAATTTTTGTCCATAATTCTAAATCCTGACCATTTGTAACTCCAGGTGTAAAACTTCCATACTTCAATAGAATTTCCTTTGGAATTGCTAAGCTCGAAGTCCATGTCTGTTCGAAATGGAGTATTCGAATAAAAATAATTTTCGATAATCCCTGAAAATGACTTTTCGACTCCCTTGTGATGTGGAATTAAAAATTGCTTTGATATTGTTTTTATTTTATAGCGAGAGCAATAAATACCGCAGTTGGAGAAGTCATTATATAATTTAAATAGTGTTTCTAAGTGATTAAAATACCAATAATCATCAGCATCAAGAAAAGCAATTAATTTTCCTTTAGATTTTTCGATTCCTAAATTTCTTGCAACAGAGACACCTTGGTTTTGTTGGTTGTATAAACTTATTCTAGAATCCTTTAAGCTGAGGACCTTGATTTCGCTATCATCACTAGAACCATCATTTATTATGATAATTTCATAATCTGTAAAGGATTGGTCAAAAACACTCTTTAAAGTATTTTCAATATGACTAGATGCATTGTATAACGGTATAACAACTGAAAAAAAAGGCATATATTTAGTTTTTTAAAGTACAATAAAAACCCAATCGGTATAGGTCAAAGATAAAAAGTGAGGGGCTATCACTCAATAAGTTTTTGCTTAATAATGATTTTAAAAACAAAAATAATTTTCCATAAAATACTGAAAGTTTATACTTGTCTATTGTTTTATGATAACACGAAAGTTTGACATATTCTACGTCTATAAGCTTTTTGTCGACTAGATATTTTAATCCACTTACAGATTCTTCCGATTTTTTTAAAAAAGTTTCACTGCTTTCAATTCCTAGGTGATAAACAGGATTTTCAATATGAATTATTTGGATGTTGTTTTGTTTTAATTCAAAAGAAAAACAAAGTGTCTTCATGCCTTAAATTTGGAATTTCTTCATTAAAACATACCTTTTTAAAAATTGATTTTTTTATCAGGAAGTTTAATGTTAATAAGGAAAGATATGGGTTTTCTTGTCTTTTTTCGACAGATAAAGCTTCCCTGGATTTACCGTAAATCCATCTTAGAATTTCTGATTTTGTTGGTTCTTCTTTTTGGTATTGAATTCCTCCATAAACGACTTTTTCTTCGTTGTCTATTTGGGTAATATAATTAGAAATGAAATTGGAATGAATTGGTAATGTATCATGCATCAGAAAAAGGAGGTTTTCAAAATGAGCTTTTTGAGCTAACAAATTTCGAATTGCACTACGTCCTATATTATGTTCTAAAATAGTATAAGAAGTATTCTTTAATTGGTTTATTTCGTTATTTTCAATTAAGTATTGATCCAATCCATCATCCTGACAAATAATCTCAAATTCAATTTCAGATTCTAAACATTGCCTATGTAACTCCTTGACAAGAGGACAAATATTGTAATTATATACTGGAATAAGAATGGAAAGCATTAATTGTCGTTTTTTAAAATATATTTGTAAAGGAAATACTTTTTATTAAAAAAATCTCTTTGTTAATAAAAATGATATCAAGTTTATATAAAAGTAAAACACTGAAAATGAATTTAAGATCTGTTTATTATTTTATTTCTCCAAAATCAAGACTTGTTGCACGAAAAATATATTACTCTCCTTTTGATCTGTTCAATTCATTAAGTGGACGTAAAAAGAAAATGGTTCCAAATAAAGGAGATATTTTTATTGGCTCGGGAGACTTCGTAGAGCAAGGGAAACACCATCTTAAGCTTTTAATAGAATATGTAAACCTAAAGTTAAATCATTCGGTTCTGGATGTTGGTTGTGGTATTGGTAGAGTTGCAGTTCCACTTACTAACTATCTCTACACTGATGGTCGGCTACGAGGGATTTGATTTGGTTAAAAAAGGCATTAATTGGTGTAAAAATAATATAACGATAAATTTTCCTAATTTCAATTTTCAGCATATCCCTTAAACAATGATTTGTATAGCTTAACAAATCGAAAAAGCTAAAACTTTACGTTTCCTTATCCTGATAATTCTTTTGATACTGTGTTTTTATTTTCAGTTTTCACACATATGCAACCATTAGAGATTCAAAATTATCTTAATGAAATTTATAGAGTATTAAAGCCTGGTGGAAGATGTTTAGCTACATTTTTTGTTTATGATGAAATTAATCAGAGTATGATTTCAAACAATAACGGAACTTATATTTTTCCATATAAAAATGAAGGATATAGATTGATGAATGAAAAAGTACCATCAGCTAATATCGCTTTTAATGAAAAGTATTTATATAAAATGGCAGGGCTAAGTAAATTAAAAATTGAAAATAAAATATACGGAACTTGGTCTAAAAGAGGAGATAAGCCCCTATTAGATTTTCAAGATATCTTAGTTTTTGAAAAATAATTTAAAAGTGTATTACACCGTTCTCTGAACTACTTCAAAAATTCTAGCGTCTTCACATTTTAATGTTTTCGAAGGGAATTTCATTAATAATGCATAATCGTGTGTTGCCATGATAATGGTTTTTCCAAGTGCATTGATGCTTCTTAAAACTTCAAGAACTTCTGAACTTGTTTGAGGATCTAGGTTTCCTGTAGGCTCATCAGCAAGAATAAATTCAGGATCGTTTAGTAAGCTCTTGCAATTGCAACACGTTGTTGCTCTCCACCTGAAAGTTGATGAGGCATTTTTTGAGTAAATTCTTTCATGCCAACTTTATCAAGGACTTCATCGATTTTACGTTCCATTCCTTCTTTATCAACCCATCCCGTTGCTTTAAGTACAAAAAGCATGTTGTCTTGTACAGTTCTGTCCGGAAGTAATTTAAAATCTTGAAATACAATCCCAATTTTACGTCTCAAATACGGAATATCATTTTCTTTTAGGGTAGCCAAATCAAAATCAACAATATGACCTTCACCTTCTGTTAATGGTAAGTCGCCATATAAAGTTTTCATGAAACTACTTTTTCCAAACCTGTTTTTCCGATGATATAAATAAACTCTCCATGTTTTACTTCTAAATTTACATGAGATAAAATATTTTTTCCTTCTTGATAAATAGCTACATCTTTAAGAGACAGTACGGTTTGTGACATGATAAAATTAATTTGAATGGTAAAAGTAATAAGTTAACGGCTGTATTCAAAATAAAATTTCCTCATTTAAAGAAATAGTCCTTTATATACCATTATTTAAGGCTATAAGTGTGTGGATGTTGGCTTTTATAAGAGTGTTAAATGATGATAGTTGTGGTTTTGTTTATAATAAATACTAAAACCAATTCGTTATACCCAGTAGAAAATGATACATTTGAAAATTAAATTAAAATCACAATGCACAAACTTTCACGGTTAATTTTTATACTAGTTTTCCCTTTATCGATTAAGGTTTCGGCACAAAAGTCGGCTATTTATACCTATGATTTAAAGGATTTTGACAAAGCAGTTTCTTTATATAATGACAAACAATATGCATCGGCTCAGATTATTTTCGAAAAAGTAAAAGAAAAAGATGCGAGAGAAGAAGTAAAGGCAGATTGTACTTATTATATTGCTAATTGCGCCATAAGAACCAATCAGCCAAATGCTGATGAGCTTATGGAGCGTTTTGTTGAGGATTACCCAATAAGCACCAAACAAAATCAAGCGTATATAGAAGTAGGCCGCTCATTATTTTTTCGACCAGGCAAATTATCCAAAAGCATTGCAGTGGTTTGATCGTGTAGATGAGAGCTATATGAGCAAGAACGATTTAGATAAATTTAACTTCCAGAAAGGATACAGTTACTTTAATTCTAGAAAAGAAAAAAGAAGCAACGACTTATTTTTAATAAAGGTGGTGAATTCTCCTGAATATGGTTCTCAAGCCAAGTATTCTCTTAGGATTTATGGCTTATGAAGGTGATGATTATAAAGAAGCAACCAAATATTTTGATGAGGTTTCAGGAGAAGAGAAATACAAAGAAAAGCTTTCGTATTATCAGGCTGATATGAATTTTAAATTAGGGAATTTCCAAAAAGCAATTGATTTAGGACAAAAAGCAATGCCGAAATCAAATGAAATCGAAAAGTCAGAATTGAATAGATTATCGGAGAGAGCTATTTTAATTTAAAAGCATATGATAAGGCAATTCCATTTTAGTACAATATAAAGGTAAAAAGGGGAAATGGAATAATACTGATTTTTACCAATTAGGATATGCTTACTATCAGCAAAAAGATTACGAAAATGCTATCCACAATTCAATAAAATTATTGAAGGAAAAGATTTTGTAGCACAAAATGCATATTATCATTTAGGTCAGAGTTATTTAAATACTGATAAAAAGCAACAAGCTTTAAATGCATTTAAGAATGCAGCCGAAATGGATTATGATAAAGCAATTCAAGAAGATGCAAGTTTAAATTATGCTAAGCTGAGTTACGAAATTGGGAATTCGTACCAAAATGTACCAGTAGTATTGCTTGATTTTTTGAAGAAATACCCAAATAATTCTAGTAAATCAGAAGTAGAGAAGTTATTGATAGATTCTTATATTTCGTCTAAAAATTATAGTGAAGCTTTAAACTTATTTTAAAAAAACAAATCTCCAGAGAATAGATTAGCTTATCAAAAAGTGCTTTTTTATAGAGGTCTAGAATTGTATAATGATAATAATTATCAAGAAGCTTCTAAGATGTTTGTGAAATCTCTTAACGAACAAAAAAGCCCTGAGTTTACGGCTCGTGCTACTTTTTGGAAAGGAGAAACAGAATATCTTAATGATGATTTTAAAAATGCTTTAATAAGTTATAAACAATTTGCAGGTTTGGCAGCAGCCAAAGCGACTCCAGAGTTTAAAAATGTCAATTACAATATTGCTTATACGTATTTTAAATTAAAAGAATACAATAATGCTGGTAATTCATTTCAAACTCAAATTGATAATTCAAAAGAAGATACTTCAAGATTACATGATTCTTATTTAAGATTAGCTGATTGTCGATTTGTAACCTCTAAGTACGCATTGGCAATGGAGGCTTATACAAAAGTGATGAGTTTTAAAGGAGTTGATGCTGATTATGCTTATTATCAAAAAGCCATTTGTTATGGTTTTATGAATAAAAATGACAAAAAAATCGAGGAGCTTAATGGGTTTCTTCAGATGTATAAAAAATCAGAATATCGTGATGACGCTATGTTTGAGTTAGCAAATACATACGCTGCAGTAAAAAAACAAGAGCAGGCAATTAAAATGTATGATCAATTAGTTGCTGAGTTCAAAAATGGAGCTTTCACAGCGAAGTCTATTTTACGTGAAGGGTTAATTTATTATAATTCAGATAGAGATCAATTGGCTTTGGCGAAATTTAAAAAAGTTGCCGCTGACTTCCCTAGAACTCCAGAGGCTCTTGAAGCGGTTTCTACAGCGAGATTGATTTATGTAGATAACGGAAGAGTAGATGAATATGCAACTTGGGTACGTACGCTGGATTTTGTAGCAGTTACAGATGCCGACTTGGATAACGATACTTTTGAAGGGGCTATAAAACAATATGATCAAAATAATACTAAACAAGCGATTGTAGGTTTGAGTAGCTATGTGAGTAAATTTCCAAAAGGAATTCATGCACTGGAAGCGAATTTTAAATTAGCGCAAGCCTATACGGCAGAAGGTTCAGAAACTAAATCGATCCCTAATTATCAATATGTAATTGAGCAGCCTCGTAGTGAATATACAGAGCAATCTTTAATGCGATTGGCTCAGATATTCTTAAAAGCTAAAGATTGTGATAAAGCAATTCCTGTTTTGTCTCGTATAGAAGACGAAGGTGATTCTTCTCAGAATAAAACATTTGCACAAGCGAACCTAATGAAATGTTATTATGATAAAAACGATTATAGTAACTCAGTTGTGTATGCAGAAAAAGTATTGCAAAATCCTAAAACTGATGAAAATGTAAAAAGTGATGCTCAAATTATTGTAGCAAGAGCAGCAATTAAATCTGGTGATGAAGATAAGGCTAAAACAGCTTATGCAAAATTGGCTACAACATCAAAAGGAGAGTTGGCAGCAGAATCATTGTATTATGATGCTTATTTTAAAAATAAAGAGAATAAGTATGATGCTTCAAATGCAGCAGTACAAAAATTAGCAAAAAACTATTCATCATTTAAATATTTTGGTGCAAAAGGGTTGGTGCTAATGGCGAAAAATTTCTATGGACTAAAAGATAGTTATCAGGCGACTTATATTTTAGAAAATGTAATTCAGAATTTTACAGCTTATCCAGATGTGGTTTCTGAAGCTGAAAAAGAATTAAGTGCTATTAAAGCAGAAGAATCTAAAACCAATTCATCGATTACAAAGTAGAAAATAGAACAAAGAATATAGAATAAAGAGAATAGAATAAAGAGAATAGATATTGAAATCTATTTTCTATCCTCTTTTCTCTATTTTCTCAAAAAAATAAAATATGAAAATCAATTTCCAAAATAAACATATCGCTTTTCTTTTACTGCTAAGTTCACAGTTGACTTTGGCACAAAAAAAGGATGAAACAAAAAAGAAAGAAGAAACAATTGGAACCGAAGAAGTAAATGTGGTAAAAGCATATTTGCCTACAATCTCAGATGCTTTTAAGGTAAAAGAAATTCCTTCTTTAAATGATGAAGGAAATGCTCCTAAAGAAACGATTAAATATACTATTTTTTCTTTTCCAGTAGCATCGACTTTTACGCCTTCAAAAGGTAATGCACAAGGAGTAGATAAAGCTAAAAAAGAGCATTTGTTTACTAATTATGCAACTGCAGGAGTTGGAAATTATGGTAATTTAAATGCTGAATTATTTGTTGCGCAGGAATTAGGAAACAATGACTATGTAGCAGGAATGTTTAAGCATCAATCATCACAAGGAGGAATAAAAGGAATAGATCTTAATGACAAATTTTATGATACTTCATTAGATGTGATCTATGGAGTAAAAAATAGAGATATGTCCTGGAGTATTGATTTAGGATATCAAAATCAAATTTATAATTGGTATGGGCTGCCAGTTGATTTTGGTTCAACTTTAACTCCGCAGGATCGTGGAATGCTACTTAGTAGTATAAGTCCAAAGCATTCGTATAACGGAATTAATCTTGGAGGGAATATTGATTTCAGTGATGGGATTTTTACTAAAGCAAGTATGAAATACAGTCACTTTTCGGATGGTTTAAAATCTTCTGAAAATAGATTTTACATAAAGCCATCTTTTAAAGTAGAGATAATGGATCAATCTATTAATACAGATGTAATTGTAGATTATGTAGGTGGAAGTTTTGAGAATAATTACGAGAAAACAAATTTACAGCCTATAAAATATGGTTTTACAAATTTTGGATTATCACCGAGTTTTGTAATGCAGCAAGATGATTGGACGCTGAATTTAGGAGCTAAATTATTTTATAGTTTAGATAATGAAAATAGTAATAGTAAAATTTTAGTGTATCCAAACGTGACTGCTTCGTATAAAGTAGTTGGTGATTTAATGATTTTTTACGCTGGAGCGGAAGGGAATTTAGAGCAAAATACTTATATGGACTTTGTGGATCAAAACCCATTTTTATCTCCAACATTAAATATTAATCCAACAGATAAACAGTTTGATATTTTTGCAGGTTTAAAAGGGAAATTAGCAAATAATGTAAGTTATAAAGTTCAGGGGTCATATGTAAACGAAAGAAATAAAGCATTGTTCAAAAGCAATAATTATACAGAAGATATAGCTAATGAGAATTATGCTTTTGGAAACTCTTTTCAAATAGTGTATGATGATATGACAACAATGCGTTTTTATGGAGAGTTAAAAGCCGATTTTTCAGAGAATGTTTCTTTCGGAATCAACGGAACTTTTAATAGTTATAGTAATGATCACCAAAGTGAAGCTTGGAATTTGCCAACAATGAAATTAAGTACAAGTTTAGATTTTAATGTTACTAAACAATGGTATGCAGGTTTTAATTTATTTTATGTAGGAGAAAGAAAAGACGAGCAGGTAAATACTAGCTTAGGAATAGATGCAAGTCCGATTACATTAAAAAGCTATTTCGATTTAAATGCACATGTAGGGTATAAATACAGCGAAAGATTGACTTTCTATTTAAAAGCAAATAATATTACCAATCAGGCTTACCAAAGATGGTTGAATTACCCAGTTCAAGGTTTTCAGATTATGGCTGGAGCTAATTACAAATTTGATTTTTAAAGAGTTTAATCGCAAAGAGAGTAGTTTAGATAGCTATCGGGATACACAAAACTCGCTAAGCCTTAAAAAAGGATTAGCGAGTTTTGTTTTTTTAGCAATTGGTGAAAATCATACCACATATCTAAAATATTTTTTGCGGCTAAATTCTTAATTTGAGTTAGTAAAATCCATATTAAATAAATAGATTCTTTTTTGCGATCTTTGCGTGAGTCTGATATGCTTTGTTGTTAGAAAAAAAACTTAGCATCTCAGTGCCTAAGAAACTTAGTACCTTAAAATAAATGACTTTCAAACAAAAAATACATACTTATTATTTACAAATGGTTCAGGATCGAATAGATGTTTTTAAAGACATGATTTCGGAGTTGACAGAAGATTCTAAAAATGATGCTAAAGGCTCAGCGGGGGATAAGCATGAAACAGCTTTGTCGATGATGCATATTGAACAAGAAAAACTAACTAATAAATTAAAAGAAGCGATTGCTCAAAAGACAATTCTGGATAGAATAGATGCTGATTTTGTTTCTTCGACTATTATTATTGGAAGTTTAGTTCAGGCAAACGGCATTTATTTGTACTTGAGTGTAGCTTTACCAAAGATTACTATCGATGGAATTAATGTGATTGCATTATCACCTCAGTCACCATTAGGAACCCACTTAATGGGTAATGTAGTTGGTTTTAAATTTGAAATTAATAAAACACATTATACTATCGAAAGTGTTTCGTAAAAAGCTTTTTTCTTTCACTTTTAAACTAAAATGGAGTTAAGAATTTAAAATTATAACTATAATGCTATTTTTTATTTCTTAATTGTTTTGTTTTTGTTGTAAATTGTCTATTTTGGTTATGAATTATAACTGAAATAGCTATTTGTGTTTTGTATTTGTAACTGTTATTGGATATTTGCCTTATCAAAATGAATAAAAATATAAAAATATATAGTTATGTGTGGAATAGTATGTGCTTTTGATCTAAAGCAAAAAGCAGAAACCTTAAGACCTCAAGTATTAGAAATGTCTAAAATCATTCGCCACCGCGGACCAGATTGGAGTGGTATTTATAGTAATGACAAAGCAATTTTATCACATGAGCGTTTGGCGATTGTAGATCCGGCTTCAGGAAAGCAGCCTTTGTTTACAGAAGATAAGAAATTAGTTCTGGCAGCAAATGGTGAAATTTACAACCACAGAGAGTTACGTAAACAATTTGAAGGGAAATTTAACTTTCAAACAGAAAGTGATTGCGAAGTTATCTTAGCACTTTATAAAGAAAAAGGACCTCATTTTTTAGATGAAATGAATGGTATTTTTGGATTCGCAATATATGATGTAGAAAAGGATGAGTATTTTATTGCTCGTGATCATATGGGAATTATTCCGCTATATATTGGATGGGATCAGGATGGAACTTTTTATGTAGCTTCAGAATTGAAAGCTTTAGAAGGGTATTGTACAAAAATACAGTTGTTTCCTCCAGGGCATTATATGACAAGTAAAGATGGTGAATTTGTACAATGGTACAAAAGAGACTGGATGGAGTATGATGCGGTAAAAGATAACGAAACAAGTATTCCTGAAATTAAAAAAGCATTAGAAGCGGCAGTTCACAGACAATTAATGAGTGATGTACCTTATGGAGTTTTACTTTCAGGAGGTTTAGATTCTTCTATAACATCGGCAGTAGCTAAAAAATATGCTCAAAAACGTATAGAATCAGATGATACAACAGATGCTTGGTATCCGCAATTACATTCTTTCTCGGTAGGATTAGAAGGTTCACCAGATTTAGCTGCAGCTCAAATTGTAGCAAAACATATTGGAACAATTCATCACGAAATTAAATTCACGATTCAGGAAGGTTTGGATGCAGTTCGAGATGTAATTTACAACCTAGAAACGTATGATGTAACTACAGTTAGAGCATCAACTCCAATGTGGTTAATGGCAAGAGTTATTAAGTCAATGGGGATTAAAATGGTGTTGTCTGGTGAAGGGGCAGATGAGTTATTTGGAGGGTATTTATACTTTCACAAAGCGCCAAATGCAAAAGAATTCCACGAAGAAAACGTTCGTAAATTAGGTAAATTACATATGTATGACTGTTTGCGTGCAAATAAAAGTTTAGCAGCTTGGGGAATTGAAGGACGAGTGCCGTTCTTGGATAAAGAATTTATGGATGTTGCTATGCGTATTAACCCACAAGACAAAATGATCAATAAAGAGCATCCTATGGAAAAATGGGTAGTTCGTAAGGCTTTTGAAGATATGTTGCCAGAAAGTGTTGCTTGGAGGCAAAAAGAGCAGTTCTCAGATGGAGTAGGATATACCTGGATTGATACTTTGAAAGAAGTAGTGGCAAAAGAAGTTTCGGATGAACAATTGGCGAATGCAAAATATAAATTCCCTTTGCAGACACCAACTTCTAAAGAAGAATATTACTATCGTTCTATTTTTGCGGAACATTTTCCAGAGCGATGCCGCAGCCTTAATGTGTGCCTCAGGAGGCAAGTGTAGCTTGTAGTACAAAAATTGCTTTAGAATGGGATGAGGCATTTAAAAACATGGAACGATCCTTCAGGTAGAGCAGTTGCTAGTGTTCATGATGACGCTTACGCTAAAGCATAAAGTGAATAATTGTTTCAGTATAGAATAATATAAAGAAAACGCTCTCAAATTTGAGAACGTTTTTCTTTGTAAATATAAAAGCTATTAATTCAATGGGTTGAAAGAAAATTTTAACCATATTTGTTATCGCAAAATTTTAAAAGTATTAAAAATATATAGTTATGTGTGGAATATTAGCCATTATTGGAAAAGGAAAAGACCCGCAACTTGTAAAAGAACATTCAGAAAGAATGTCACATCGTGGTCCAGATGAAAGTGATTTGCATATAATGGAAAAAGGGCATATCATGAGTCATGAACGTCTGTCTATTATAGATTTGTATTCGGGAAAACAACCTATTCAGGGAACATCTTCTGCTTGGATGGTTCATAATGGCGAAATATATAATCATCAGGAATTACGAAATGATGTTTTGAAAGCACATACTTTTAGAACAAAATCAGATTCAGAAGTAATTGTACATTTATTGCGAAAGAGTTTGGCTATGATTTTTGCAACATGCTAGATGGAGATTGGGCTTTTGTCGTGATTGATGGAGATGATTTTATTGCAGGAAATCCGTAGGGTAAAACCAGGTGCTGCCTCCCTAACAACAGGAGCATGTATTAACCTTAGCAATACGT
>NZ_JBXBAV010000092.1:0-34966 GCF_056783245.1 Flavobacterium sp. TC780
AAGGTTAATACATGCTCCTGTTGTTAGGGAGGCAGCACCTGTTTATGGTGGAGGCGGTATTGTACCAGATGTTTTTGTGCCAATCGAAATAGAACATGGTAGCGAAGGCTCTGCTTATTTGTTACAAACAGGAATTGTTGGGCATTTTGTTTTCGAGCAATTAGATAAAAATCGTAAGGCATTTACAGGGTTGAATTATCAAGAATTTGTTGCAAAAATGCAGTCGTTAGATGATTATTTTAAATCTTTTCAGAAATATCTTTTTAAGAATGGGTTAGATTTAAAATTAGAAAAAAATAAAGCAATCATTAATCGTTATATCACAGCTGAATTTGCCAGACAATTGTATGGGGAAATTTATTACTATGATATAATTCTTAAAAATGATGCAATGATTAAGACGGTTCTGAGTCAGAAAAAAATAATTCTAATTTTTTTTAAATGGAAATAAATACTATTGTAAATGCTGAAATCGAGCTATTAGCTGCAATTAAAAATGCAGATGTTTTAGCTCTGGAAAAATTCCTTCACGATGATTTGCTATTTAATTTACCAGATGGACAAACAATCACAAAGGAGTTTGATTTAGATTCGTATCGTTCAGATAAAATGAAAATCGAAGTATTAGAAGCTTCGGATCAAATTATTAGTGTAATTGGAGATACAGCTGTTGTAGGAGTTACTGTTTTATTAAGAGGGAAATATGATAATAAGCCCCTAGATGGTATTTTTAGATATGGTAGAGTTTGGAAACAATTTGATGAGAATGTAAAAGTTATTGCGGGAAGTTGTGTGCAATTGAAGTAGAATTGATAATAGTTCAATGGTAAAATATAAAAGATGAGAAATGCCAAAAAATAAGTTTCCTGTTGGTCTTAATGACTTTTGTAATTTCTTGTGCAACTATGAAAGATAATGATACTATTTCAGGGAAAGTTGAATCTATTGAGTTTGGTAAAGATGGATATACTGCTAAGATTAAGTCAGATAAAAATGAAATTTATTATGCTGCAATAAGTATTGTAAATGTAGGCGGTCCAGAAAACTACAAGAAATTAAAAGAAGGAGATGAGGTTTTTTTAAAAGGAGATATTTGGAAAACCGATACGGAGAAACATATAAAAGTAAAAGAAATTCTTTCTGTAAAATAAATTAATGCTAAAGCATCAATTTATTCGAACCATTAAAAAATTAAGTTATTAAGCTTTATGGCTAAATTGTTTTAATTTTTTAATGGTTTTCTTTTTACTATTACGATGTTAAATTTATAAAGTGTTTAAAGTTTAGTTTTTCTTAATCTCTTGATGGTTTGAATAAGAAACTAGTGTTTTTAAAAGATTATCGCGTACTATCGTGCACATGAGTCTGTACACCGTTATTCCATAGAGTTAAGATGTCAGTAGCAACGGCAGCACCACTTCCTGCAGCAATAGCCAGTTGGCTTCTCCAGCCAGCCAGAGTACCAATAACATAAACTCCTTCAGTAACTTTGTGGTCAATATTTTTTAACTGAATTCGTTGTTTTTCGGAAAGTGCTTTTTTGTGAGGTTCAATATATTGTATTAAGCCCTCAATAGCAAAAGTATTTGCAGAACCAATCCCGACAACTATTATTTTAGTTTTATATGTGTTTTTGTTGGTAGTAATTAAAAAATCAGGATATTCACCTTCTATCTTTATTACTTTTTCATTCGGGATTTGTGTAATATGTGGGTATTCTTGATTTAAATGCTCAGTACTTTCAGATAATAATTCAGAACCTAATTTACCAGGTGCAATACCGTAAGCATTGTTGAAAAGAGCATCTTGAAGAGAAGAGTTTTTTTGATGTGTAAAAACTCCAATTTTTTTATCAATAACAAAAGGCTTATTTTGTGCAGATCCTAAGACAAGTGCACAGGACATACTTGATACGCCTCCGCCAATAATTAAAACGTCAAACATATTATTGTTGATCGTTCATTTTTTCTTCTATCTTTTTAGAAATTCTAAAAATTAAAAGAATTAGTACGGCACAAAATGCAGCTGCTATTCCAATAAATGCTACCATGCTGTCTCCTTGTAAAGGATTTTGAAAGTCAAGCAAAGTAATATTGAAAATAATCAAAGCTAATGCTAAAAGCACTAATATGGAAGTAAAAATTTTCATAGGATAACTATTTATTTCTAAATGATTAAAAGGAATAATTGAAAAATGAAATATTGCTTTTGGTGGCTCCGCAAACGAGTATTTCTGCTTTTAAGTATTTCTAGGCGGTAAATTTATGAAAATTAATTTTAGACAAACAAACCTTTAACATTAGCTGCGAATAATTTAACAGCAATAGCCAAAAGTACAACTCCAAAAGTCTTTCTAACCACGCCAAGTCCGTTTTTTCCTAGCATTTTTTCGATTTTAGAAGATGATTTTAAAACAATATATACAAGGGTTATATTAAGGATAATTGCAATTACAATATTTATAGTGTGAAATTGTGAGCGTAACGAAAGTAATGTAGTCATAGTTCCTGCTCCTGCAATTAGAGGGAAAGCTAATGGCACAATAGAGGCAGAGCTAGCTTCTTCATCACGATATATGTGAATTCCGAGTATCATTTCTAAGGCAAGAAAAAATAATACAAAGGATCCTGCTACGGCAAAAGAATGTACATCGATACCAATTATTTTAAGGAATCCTTCTCCAATAAAGAGAAAAATAATCATTATTAATCCAGCAACTATCGAAGCCTTTTCGGATTCGATATGTCCGACTTTAGACCTTAGGTTAACAATAATAGGAATAGAGCCAACGATGTCAATTACAGCAAAGAGTACCATTCCAACAGTAATTATTTCTTTTAAGTCTATTTCTAACATGTCTTTTTATTTAGGAGTTAAACGTGGGTAAAGGTAAAAAATAAATGGCTTTTTTTAACATTTTGATATTAATCTGTGATTTTTTGTTATAAAAATACGTTTTTGAAGGCTTTTATGTGATGTTTACAACAAGATGTAGTTTTATTTGGTTAATCTATTGCGTGGAATTGAAGTCAGTTTTTTTGATTCAATTTATCTGGTGAGCATCGAGATAGATTGACTATCTTTGCATTTTATAATTCAGTACTCTATTATCATGTTTCAATTAGGAAAAACTATCATTTCTGAGGATATTCTTGAAAAAGAATTTGTTTGTAATTTATCTGCTTGTAAAGGCGCATGCTGTGTTGATGGAGACGCTGGGGCTCCCTTGAGTGAAGAGGAGACAAAGATTTTAGAAGAAATTTATCCAAAAGTAAAACCTTTTTTACGCAAAGAAGGGATTGCTGCTATTGAAGCACAGGGAACTTGGATTAAAGGAACAGATGGTGATCTTGAAACGCCATTAATAGATAATAAGGATTGTGCATATGTAATATTCGATGGAAAAACTGCGCTTTGCGGTATAGAACAAGCATACAATCAAGGAATCGTAAGTTGGAAAAAACCAGTATCATGTCATTTATATCCAATTAGAGTAAAAGATTTTACTGAATTTGCGGCTGTTAATTATGATAAATGGGATATTTGTGATGCAGCCTGTTCTTTGGGGCAGGAGCTTGAAGTTCCAGTTTATAAATTTGTCAAAGAAGCGCTAATTCGTAAGTTTGGAGAAGATTGGTATATGGAGCTAGATAAAGTTGCACAAGATTTGAAGCGCTCTTAAAAATTGATCTATTTTCCATAATTGAAAACAATCTGAGATTGTAATAAAATATCTTCCAAATGGTACCTAAAAAAGATTTTTAAATTTTATAAAAAAATCTTGCGTTTTATTTTAAAAATCCTATATTTTACGGTTGGTGGAGTGAATTTGAACGGTTTTAACTTATTCATTTTCAGATAGTTGATAATTGTATGAAAATTATTCTGTTTTTGCCTCTTTGTTAAAAACTAGAGCGGATTGTGAATAAGTTTGGCTTTTATTTTAGCCAACAAATGACAATCTTTGTAGTCTACAGAAATGGATGAAAATTCATTGAAATTTTTTAAAATAAAACACAACAATAATGTCACAAGTCGAACCAATTTTACAAGAAAATAAGAACCGTTTCGTAATTTTTCCAATTAAACACCATGATATTTGGGATTGGTATAAAAAGATGGAAGCGAGTTTTTGGACTGCTGAAGAAATTGATTTACATCAAGACTTGAATGATTGGAATAACAAGTTGTCAGATGATGAAAGATATTTTATTAAACATATATTAGCATTTTTTGCTGCATCAGATGGAATTGTAAATGAAAATCTTGCTGAGAACTTTGTAAATGAAGTACAATATGCTGAAGCTAAATTTTTCTATGGTTTTCAAATCATGATGGAAAATATTCATAGTGAAACATATTCACTTCTTATTGATACTTATGTAAAAGATGAAGCTGAAAAAGATCAGTTGTTTAATGCATTGGATGTTTTTCCTGCTATTGCAAAGAAAGCAAATTGGGCATTAAAATGGATTGAATCTGATTCGTTTGCTGAGCGTTTAATCGCATTTGCGGCGGTAGAAGGGATATTCTTCTCGGGAGCTTTTTGTTCTATTTTCTGGTTGAAAAAACGTGGTTTAATGCCAGGTTTAACTTTTTCAAACGAATTAATTTCTCGTGATGAAGGAGTTCATTGTGATTTTGCTGTGCATTTACACAATCACCATTTGATAAATAAAGTTCCAAAAGATAGAATTAAAGAAATTATCGTTGATGCTTTGGATATAGAAAGAGAATTTGTTACAGAATCTCTTCCGGTTAGTTTAATTGGTATGAATGCAGTTTTAATGACGCAATATTTAGAATTTGTTGCCGATAGATTACTTGTTGAGTTAGGTTGCGATCGTGTTTATGGCTCATCAAATCCATTCGACTTTATGGATATGATTTCGCTTCAAGGGAAAACTAATTTCTTTGAAAAAAGAGTTTCAGAATATCAAAAAGCAGGAGTAATGAATAGCAGCTCAGGTGGAGATGTTGATTCTCAGAAAATTAGCTTTGATGCAGATTTTTAGGCAACAAAGTAAGTTTTAGTGATTACTATGACACTAGAAATAATAAAATTAGGGGAACGAAGGGTTCTATAACTAAACACCATTTAAAGATTGAATCTCTATTCCCAAATCGAAGATTCAATAGTATTACTGACTGATTTTTGATCTATATATTAGATTGAGGAGAGGCAAACTATTGGGAAACTACTAATTCCTAAATTAAAAATAAAACACACAATGTTTAAGTGCTGGAATTCGTTATTTCAGCATCTTTCATTTTTTCAATAACAATAAAAAAGTAAGCTTATGTATGTAATAAAGAGAGATGGACGTAAAGAGCCAGTAATGTTTGATAAGATTACAGACAGAATCAAAAAATTGTGTTACGGGTTAAATGAACTTGTAGATCCTGTTAAGGTAGCCATGCGTGTTATTGAAGGATTGTATGATGGAGTTTCGACTTCAGAATTGGATAATCTTGCTGCAGAAACTGCTGCTTCTATGACTATTGCGCACCCAACTATGCACAATTAGCTGCTCGTATCGCTGTTTCTAATTTGCATTTTAATACGACAAAATCTTTCTCGGAGACGATGTCAGACATGTATAATTATGTTAACCCTAGAACAGGTAAAGAAGCTCCTTTGCTAGCAGATGATGTTTATGAAGTAATTAAGAAAAATTCACAGGTTCTGGATTCAACAATTATCTATAACCGTGATTTTAATTATGATTATTTTGGATTTAAAACTTTAGAACGCTTTTATTTATTGAAAATAAATGGGAAAATTGTAGAGAGACCACAACATATGCTGATGCGTGTTTCTATAGGAATTCATAAAGATGATATTGAGTCTGCGATTGAAACGTATGAATTAATGTCTAAAAAATTCTTTACTCACGCTACACGACGTTGTTTAATTCTGGAACACCAAAACCTCAAATGTCATCTTGTTTCTTATTAACAATGAAAGATGATAGTATTGATGGGATTTATGATACATTAAAACAAACAGCTAAAATTTCACAGTCTGCTGGAGGAATTGGTTTAGCAATACACAATGTTAGAGCAACTGGATCTTATATCAGTGGAACTAATGGAACTTCTAACGGAATTGTTCCGATGCTGCGTGTATATGATATGACAGCTCGTTATGTTGATCAAGGAGGAGGAAAACGTAAAGGAAGTTTTGCTATTACATAGAGCCTTGGCATGCTGATATTTTTCGATTTCCTTGATTTGAAAAAAACCACGGTAAGGAAGAAATGAGAACCCGTGATTTATTTCTTGGAATGTGGATTCCAGATTTATTCATCAGAAGAGTTCAGGAAGATACAACTTGGACTTTAATGTGTCCTAATGAATGTCCAGGATTATCAGATGTACACAGTGAAGAATTTGACGCTTTGTATTTAAGTTATGAGGCGCTGGTAAAGGAAGAAAAACAATTAAAGCAAGAGAGATATGGGAAAAAATCCTTGATATTAAGTAAAACTGGTCTTCCGTACATGTTGTATAAAGATGCAGCAAACCGGTACAAAATCAAACCAAAAGAATTTAGGAACAATCCGTTCGTCAAACTTGTGTACAGAGATTATCGAATATACATCTCCAGATGAAGTTGCAGTTTGTAATTTGGCTTCGATATCGTTGCCAATGTTTGTTGAGAACGGGCAATTTAATCACCAAAAACTATTTGATGTTATAAACGTCTCGTAACTTCAATTTAAATAAAGTAATTGACAGAAATTATTATCCAGTAAAAGAAGCAGAAAATTCTAACGTACGTCATAGACCAATTGGTTTAGGAGTTCAAGGACTTGCAAGATGCTTTTACTATGTTAAGAATGCCATTTACAAGTGATGATGCAAAACAATTAAATCAAGAAATTTTTGAAAACATTGTATTTTGCTGCCGTAACTGCATCTATGGAATTAGCTAAAGTTGAAGGGCCGTATTCTACATTTGAAGGGTCTCCAATGTCAAAAGGAGAATTCCAATATAATATGTGGGGAATGAAAGATGAAGAATTGTCAGGACGTTGGGACTGGGCTTCATTGCGTAAGGAAGTTGTGAGAACACGGTGTTCGTAACTCTTTATTAGTTGCTCCAATGCCTACAGCTTATCTACTTCTCTCAGATTTTAGGAAATAATGAAGCTTTTGAGCCATATACATCAAATATTTATACAAGAAGAACGCTTTCAGGAGAATTCATTGTGGTAAACAAGCATTTACTTCATGATTTGGTAGAAAGAGGTTTGTGGAACGACTCTGAAACAAGAGATCATGCGTCATAACGGATCAGTTCAAAATATTGATGGAATTCCAGCAGATCTTAAAGAATTGTATAAAACAGTTTGGGAAATGTCTATGAAAGATATTTTAGATATGTCGCGTCAAAGAGGTTATTTTATTGACCAGTCGCAATCATTAAACTTGTTTATGCAAGATGCAAACTATTCTAAACTTACATCAATGCATTTCTATGCATGGCAATCAGGTTTAAAAACAGGAATGTATTACTTTAGAACAAAATCAGCTGTAGATGCAATTAAATTTACATTAAACAACGATAAAAAAGAAGAAACTGCACCAGCAGCAGCAGTCTTGGCACCAGAAACAGAAGCAATCAGTGTAGAAGATTATAAAGCAATGCTGTTAAAAGCACAAGCCGGAGATCCAGACGATTGCGAAAATGTCTAGGTCTTAATTACAAGAAAGGAAATTGAATAAAGAGAAAATATTTATTCTTAGTTAATACAAAGCAGCTATCAGTACGATAGCTGCTTTTTTTTGCCCAAACTTGTCATCTCGAAGAATGAGAGATCTCCAGGATTAGCTCGATAATTAGAGGATACTTAGTGAAATAAGTTTAATGCCAGAAAAGTGACGAACTTGTAGTAAGTTTTCTAATAAAGTAGAGTAAATACTCGATTTCTCTAAAAAGGCAATATCAAGCCAATAAAAAACGTTTTAATTATACTACCTAATTAAAAAAAACTTAGAACCTTAGTATCTAAGAACTCAGAACCTCCCTTTTTAAACCTTTTAAAAAAAATAAAGTCTTATTCTCAAAATAATTCCTGCGTTATGAAAAAAAGCAATGTTTGGTCGTTACGATTGGGTTTCTCTGGTAAAGAATCCGATAAGATTGAAAGACTAGGATTAGAAAAATTTCTAAAACATTCCTATGATTCAAAGTTTGACAAACAACTTCCTGCTTTTTTAGACGATAATCCCAAAACACTTATTGAACTTAAAGAACTGCGTGAATCTATAAAAACGGCAGATACAGAAGCTAAAAAGAAGATTCTAAGCAAGAAATTTATTCATCAGTTGAATTAAAAAAATGGTGGATAGCCAAAATGCGAAACGAATGAATTTCCGTTGCGAAAAATATGGTTTGCTTCTGGTAATCATTTTGTTTCGACTTCCCAGAAAGTAAAAGTCAATTATTGGATTTATCAGCACAATATGATTTTGCGATAGCATGCTTTTGGAAACTTCAAAGAACTCACCAAGCAAATTATAAAATCAAATGCAATGGTAAAATACCTTGATAATGTCGATAATAAAAAAGGAAAGTACAACGAGAATCTAAGCCGTGAATTGCTCGAGTTGTTCACAATCGGAATCGGGAATTATACCGAAAATGATATTAAAAATGGAGCAAGAGCTTTAGCAGGATTAAATTATGGAGATGATACAGCAGTTTACAGGCGTTTTGCCGAAGATGATAGTGATAAAAACTTATTTTGGGAAAACCGGAAATTGGAAAGTAGATGATCTAGTTGATATTATTTTTGAAGCAGAAAAACATTCCGTACTTAATTACTCGAAAAATTCTAAAATGGTTTATTTACGATACTCCTTCAGAAGATTTGGTAATTTATTATGGCGATTATTTCAGGAAAGTAAAGTTTGAAAATACAGCCATTGCTAACTAAAATATTTATGGAAGAATATACCAAAGAGGTTCGAGGAACCAAAATAAAAGATCCGTTGGTTTATATTTTGCAGCTTTTGGATGAATTGCATATTGACGACCTCGATGATGGTATGGTTATGTTTTTTTTGAAACAACAAGGAATGGATTTATACAATCAGGTAAATGTGAAAGGTTGGGATGGAGGAAATTCATGGCTGACTTCTCAGATTTATTTACAGCGTAGAAACAATACATCAGATTTATTTGTGGTGGAAGAAGTATTACAAGGAAGGCATTAAATACAATGAATGATGAAAGTGAGAAGCCAAAGACCGAATTCGAAAAAATTGATGTCAAAATAGATTTTGATTCTAATGGGAGTAATAAAACTATTATTGCTGAATTGTCAAGCAGGCTATTGTTTAATGTCAATGACGCGATGCAAAAAGACATGGAGAATTTGCTTAAATATGATTTTAACCCTAAAGAACCCCACGCCAATTTTGCAGTAATTCGACTGTTTAATTACATTACCAAGTTGCCCGAATATCAATTAATCTAGAAGTTTAAAGTTATGAACAGAAGGAATTTTATATCGATAACAGGAACATTTACTGGTGGAATGCTTTTGCTTCCTGATTTTTTGCATGCTTATGGTTCTCAAAATAGTTTGGTAATTGGCGAGCAATGTGTTGTATTTGTTCAGCTTAATGGAGGGAATGACGGATTGAATACTTTTATCCCATATGATAATCCTTTGTATTATGATTTGAGAACAAAAATTGCTTTGGATAAAGATGTTGTGGTAGGAAAAAATAAAGGAATGGCATTTCATCCTTCTTTAAAAGACTTTGCCCAAATGCAGCAAAACGGAGATTTAACAGTAATCCAAAATGTTGGTTATCCAGAGCCGATTCGTTCGCATTTTCGTAGTCAGGAGATTTGGCAAACAGCAACAGATTCGAACAAATATATAAATGAAGGCTGGCTCGGACGATATCTAGATCTGCAATGTAAAGGACATCAGGCTACGGCTGGAATAAATCTAGACACAATAGATAATTTGGCTTTAAAAGGAATTGAGCCAAATTCAATCACGGTAAAAGATCCAAACCGATTTAAAGTAAAATCAGATAAGGAAGAAAATATAACATTGTCGAATAATCCTCAATTGGACTTTGTTCGGAAAATAGCCAATTCAGTTACTGAAGGATCCGACGAAATTCAGAAAGCATTGGCAAAATCAAAAACGGAAATAAGTTATCCTAAAACCGAACTATCTAAAAATTTGGAATGGATTGGTAGATTAATAAAAGGGAATCTAAATTCTAAAGTATATTATACATCCCTTGGCGGATTAGATACACATGACAATCAACTTGCAATTCATGAGAAAAAATTAACCGATTTAAATGATGCTTTGTATAGTTTTTATCAGGATTTAAAACAATCTCAGTTGCTCCAGAATGTTACAGTTGTTGTGTTTTCGGAATTTGGTAGGAGAGTAAAAGACAACGGAAACGGAACAGATCACGGAACAGCAGCACCAATGTTGATTATAGGAGGGAATAATAAAGGAACAATTTTACGGAAAAAATCCAGATTTGTCTAACTTGGATAATGGTGATTTAAAATATGAAATTGATTTTAGAAGTGTATATGCTTCTTTATTACAGCAAAAAATGAGCTTTGATTATTCCAAAATAGGGATAAGTAATAGACCTATTGCAGGATTGTTTTAAGAATAAATTGATTAGAAATTTGAGAAATTGAATTTTAAGTCATGGCCTCAGCTGAAATTTTATATTGTTTTGACTAAAGTCTATTTGTTGTCAATTTCTTTACCTCCAGTTGAAGCATAATCTAATTAAGTTAAGGAAATGTCTGCAATGCTGGATAAATTTCTCGCAAAGACACCAGTCGCAAAGAAAAATATGCATAAACTTGGTGTTTTTATGTCTTTGCGAGAAAGATTATTAGTTCAGAAAGCTTTACTTAATGACATTGAGTTAAAGCTGATGTAGACAAGATTTATGAAATAATTGAACACAATAAATGGTAGGAAATAATTGTTTAAATTTGTAAAAAAGAATAGTAATGAGTTATCCGGTTTTACAAATTGCACATAAAATTATTGCATATACAGACGCTAGTCAGGGAGAAATTATTTCAAATTTAAAACTGCAAAAAATACTTTATTATATGCAGGGCTTTTTTATTGCTGTATATGATAAGAAATTATTTGAAGAAGATTTCGAAGCTTGGCAGTATGGTCCTGTTGTGAGGGATATGTTTGACCATTTTAAAGATTTTGGTTCAGGTGCCATTACCCTAAATGAAGATGTACAAATTATTGAACTGACTGAGGATGAAAATGAATTGTTTATAGAAGTGATGACTGAATTTGGACAGTTTTCGGCTATAAAGCTGATGCAAATGACGCATGCAGAGTTGCCATGGAAGAAAATTTTTCATGAAAACCCTCAAGGAGAAATCTCTTATGACTTGTTGAGAGAGTATTTTAAAACTCAAATCATCGAGTAGATGGGGAAAATTAAAAAGAGAGATATTAAGGAAAGTAAAATAACAGTTCCTAATCAAAATAATACCGAATTAAACTATCCGATTTTTTGCTTCAAGTATTTACAGACGGAGCCAGATAAAGATTTTAAGTTTTACGCAGATTTTATAGAGAGATTAAAAAAGCTGTCCAATTTAACTTGGAATCAGATAAATGTGGCTCAAAAGCATGGTTTTGGAACTGAAAAAATACCCGTTAGACAAATTAAGCCAGATTTGCCTAAATTCGTTTCACCAGATGTGACTGACTTAATAGTTTTTAGAGCAAATGGAGATAATAGACCTTTTCTTGGTTTAAGAAATCAGAATGTTTTTCATATCATATTCTTAGAAGAGAGGTTTGGAGATATCTATAATCACTAATTAGCAATTAGTTAAATCGCATTTTAAGGCCGATTTATTTAATTATCTTACAAAATTGAGCTTATTTGTTAAGAAATCCTTTTTTGTTTCATAAAAAGCATTATTTTTTTTGGTGCAGTAAAAATAATTTATACATTCGCAAAGTATTTATTGAAAAACACAAACAAAATGTCAAGCAACCGTTTTTATTTTAGCAACTCTTTTTATTTCTTCTTTAGTAGAAGTGAGGATTGTGCTATGGTTATTTGAGAAAATTTAAAAGACAAATAAAACTAATATACAATCCTGATGCAAATCAGGATTTTTTTTTGAGTATATGACAACAAAAATTGCAATACAAGGTATTAAAGGCTCATTTCATCATCAGGTAGTAAATGAGTATTTCTCTGAAAACGTGGATATTGACGAGTGTTTATCATTTGAAGAATTAATTGATAGCGTTCTTTCTGGCAAATCAGATCAAGCTGTAATGGCAATCGAAAACTCGATTGCAGGGCCAATTATCCCGAATTATGCCTTGATAGATAAGAATAATTTGCACATAATTGGAGAGCATTATTTAAGCATTCATCAGAATTTAATGGCTTTAAAAGGTCAAAAAATGGAAGATATTACAGAGGTTCATTCTCATCCAATGGCATTATTACAATGTATGGATTATCTGAAAAAATACCCAAATGTTAAATTAGTAGAGGATAAAGATACTGCCGAAACAGCTAGAAGAATTCAGGAGAAACAGCTAAAAGGGATTGCAGCAATTGGAAGTAAAACGGCTTCTGTGATGTATGATTTAGAAATTTTAGCGCCAGAAATTCAGACGATTAAAAACAATATGACCCGTTTTGTAATTATCAAGAAAGAGAACTCTTTTTTACCGGTAAATGAAATTAACAGAGCGTCAATCAAATTTGAATTAAATCATAAACGTGGAAGTTTAGCCGCTGTTTTGAATGTAATGAGTGATTGTAAACTGAATTTAACAAAAATTCAATCGTTGCCAAAAATAGAAACCCCTTGGAAATATTCATTTTTTGTGGATGTAACTTTTGAAGATTACGAAGATTATGCAAAAGCAAAAACTTTAATAGCAATTATGGCAGAATACTTTAAAGTTTTGGGAGAATATAAAAATACGAAACCTTTAAATGAGGTTTAAAAGTCATAAAGCCGAAAGCCGAGCGCCCAAAGCTGAAAATATAAAATAGAACCATGATTACAACAGCAAAAAGATTAGATGTCGTAGAGGAATACTACTTTTCTTCAAAGCTTAGAGAAGTAAGACAACTACAATCAGAAGGCAAGCCAATTATCAATATGGGAATTGGAAGTCCAGATTTAAATCCTTCTAAAGCAGTTATCGAAGCAATAGTTTCGGCAATGCAAGATGAGAATGCACATCAATATCAAAGTTATCAGGGATTGCCAGAATTGAGAAAAGGAATGGCTGATTTTTATCAGAATAATTATGGTGTTGCTTTAAATCCAGCTAATGAGATTTTACCATTAATGGGTTCAAAAGAAGGGATTATGCATATTTCGCTGGCTTTCTTAAATGAAGGAGACCATGTTTTAATTCCGAATCCAGGATATCCAACATATACTTCGGTAACCAATTTGGTTGGAGCAGTTCCAGTTTATTATGATTTGAAAGAGAATACTAATTGGGAGCCAGATTTTGAAGCCTTAGAAAAATTAGATCTTTCAAGAGTAAAGATTATGTGGTTGGGCTATCCTCATATGCCTACGGGAGCAAGAGGAAGTTTAGAGTTATTTGAAAAATTGATTGCTTTCGCTAAAAAACATAACATTTTATTGATTAATGATAATCCGTATAGTTTTGTTTTAAATGATAAACCAATTAGTTTATTACAAGTTGAAGGAGCAAAGGATGTAGCATTAGAGCTTAATTCATTGAGTAAGACTTTTAATATGGCAGGATGGAGAGTTGGGATGGTTTTAGGAAATCCTGAAATTATAGATGCTGTCTTGAAAGTAAAAAGTAATATGGACAGCGGTATGTTTTACGGAATACAAAAAGGTGCAGTTGCAGCATTAAATTGTGATAAATCATGGTTTGAAGATCAAAATAAGATTTACAGACGCCGTCGTGAATTAACAGAAAAGCTAGCAGAAAAGTTAGACTGCAAAGTTTATAAAGAAGGAGTTGGACTTTTTGTTTGGGCAAAACTTCCGGAAGGAATTGAATCATCAGAAAAGTTCATTGACGAAATATTATACGAGAAACATATTTTTATCACACCGGGAACAATCTTCGGGAGTAATGGTGAAGGTTATATTAGATTCTCGTTGTGTGTGAAAGAAGAAAAAGTACAAGAGGCAATAGATAGATTTTAGATTGTCAGGTTGAGCGGAGTCGAAACCCTTTTGGTTTTTATAAGCCTTCGACTCCGCTCAGGATGACAGAATTTTAAATCTATAACGAAAAGATCTTGAAAAAATGAAAAGTTTAGCCCTGATGGGAGCGGCATCCTTTTTCTAGCTTCTTTAGCTAGAAAAAGATAGAGTCGGACAGCAGTCCCGATAGTTATCGGGAAGCTTCAAATAAAAAATAAAAAATGAATATACACGTAATAGGAATAGGGTTAATAGGAGGTTCAATGGTTTTAGATATCAAAGAATTATATCCAAATGCTACTATTTATGGAATTGATAATAATGAAGCACATCTACAAGAAGCAATTGAGTTAGGAGTTATCGATAAGGCGTCGACTTTTGATGATCTGGGAACTGCCGATTTTGTGATTGTTTCGGTTCCAGTAGATGTTGCGCTTACCGTTTTACCTAAAGTTCTGGATGTAATTGGTGAAAACACAATAGTCTTTGAAGTAGGTTCTACTAAAAAACCAATTTGCGAGGCAGTAGCTGATCATCCGAGAAGAAGAAACTTTATTGCTACTCATCCGATTGCGGGAACGGAATTCTCTGGACCTTCTGCAGCAATAAAAGGGCTTTTTAAAGGTAAAACGAATATTATTTGCGAGGTAGAAAAAACTACTTTTAAATTACAGGAAAAGGCTTTACAGCTTTTTACAGCTATAGGAATGCGCATACGATATATGGACCCAACATCGCATGATAAGCATATTGCCTATGTATCGCATTTGTCTCATATAAGCTCATTTATGCTAGGAAAGACAGTTATTAATAAGGAGAAAGACGAACAGGATATTTTTGATATGGCAGGAAGTGGATTTGAAAGTACTGTCCGTTTGGCAAAAAGCTCTCCAGCAATGTGGACGCCAATTTTTAAACAAAATAAAAAACAGGTAATCGAAACCCTGGAAGAATATATACTAAATCTTACCCAGTTTAAAGACTTACTGGTTGCAGATGATTATAATGCCATTTATGAGGAAATGGAAAGTGTGAATAAAATAAAAGAGATATTAAACGGAATTACTATTAAAAAATAAACTAAAGAAAAGATGGAAAATAAGAAAGAAATGAGAAATTGGTTAGAGGCATTCAAATTAGATCATCCACTAGTAATAGCTGGACCTTGTAGTGCTGAAACTGAAGATCAGGTGTTGAAAATTGCACATGAATTAAAAAACTCTGATGTAAGTATATTCAGAGCTGGAATCTGGAAACCAAGAACGCGTCCAGGAGGATTTGAAGGTGTAGGAGAAATTGGTTTGAAATGGTTACAAAAAGCTAAAGCAGAAACTGGTTTATTAATGGGAACAGAAGTTGCAACTGCGGCACATTGTAAACTGGCTTTGGAGCATGATATTGATGTTTTATGGGTTGGAGCTCGTACAACAGCAAATCCGTTTGCAGTACAAGAAATTGCAGATACACTAAAAGGAACAGATAAAATCGTTTTGATTAAAAACCCTGTTAACCCAGATTTATCTTTGTGGTTAGGTGGTGTAGAGCGTTTACATATGGCGGGAATCGAAAAACTAGGTGTAATACACAGAGGATTTTCGACTTACGAAAAAACAAAATACAGAAACATCCCAGAATGGCAGATTGCTATCGAATTACAAAATAAATTCCCTGATTTACCTTTAATCATTGACCCATCTCATATTACAGGAGACCGTAAAATGATTCTTGAAGTAACACAAGAGGCTTTAGATTTAAATTACGACGGTATGATTATCGAAACTCATACTGATCCAGATAATGCTTGGAGTGATGCAGCACAGCAAGTTACACCAGATGCTTTGAAGCAAATTTTCAAAGATTTGAGAGTAAGAAAGACTGATGATAAGACAGATGAATATAGCCAAAAAATGTCGAAATTAAGAGCTAATATCGATGTTCTTGATGCTAATTTATTAGACTTATTAGGAAAACGTATGAAAGTTGCTGACGAAATTGGTCAGGTGAAAAAAGATGCAAACGTTGCTATTCTTCAAAATAACCGTTGGAACGAAATTTTAGGAAAAATGATTCTGGAAGGTGAGAAAAAAGGATTGTCTGAAGAATTTGTTCTTAAAATGTTTAAAGCAATTCACCAAGAGAGTATTAGCCATCAAGAAAGAATTCTTAACGCATAATTTGTTTTGAATCATATAAGTGGTATAATTTCATATAAGGATTTGTAAGCATTAAACTTAAATGTTTTTAGATTACTTAAATGGTTAATAATTCTCAAAATAGAATCTCCATCGCTTTTAAGAAAGTGGTGGAGATTTTTTAATTTATACTTGAGCTTAAAAACTTTGAACTTTAAACTTTAAAGCTGAAACAAAATTTTATCTTTGCAGTATGACAGGAACCGTTTACAAATCTACAGGGAGTTGGTACACCGTAAAATCCGAAAGTGGCGATTTTATAGAGTGTAGAATGAAAGGAAAGTTTAGGATGAAAGGTATTAAGAGTACTAATCCTATAGCTGTAGGCGACGTTGTGGATTATGAACTCGAAGAAAGTTCAGATACAGTAACAGGAACAATTCATAATATTCACGAAAGAAAGAATTATATCGTTCGTAAATCTGTGAATTTATCTCATCAGATGCATATTATTGCCTCTAATATTGATTGCGTATTTTTATTAGTAACAATTAATAATCCACCAACGACATTTAATTTTATCGACCGTTTCTTGGTTACAGCTGAGGCATATGGTATTGAAACTATTTTGATTTTTAATAAAATAGATACTTTTGATGAAGCTACTCTTGATGAGCAATTGTATATGCAATATGTATATGAGCAAATAGGATATAAATGTTTGCGTATTTCATCGACAGAAGGCAAAGGTGTTGAGGAATTAAAGGGAATGATGATTGGTAAGGTAACGATGTTCTCGGGGCATTCAGGGGTTGGTAAATCAACTCTTGTAAATGCGATGGAACCTAGTTTGCATCTTAAAACAAAAATGATTTCGACAGCAAGTAAACAAGGACAGCATACAACAACATTTGCAGAAATGTTTGACTTGTCTTTTGGTGCACGTATTATTGATACACCAGGTATAAAAGGCTTTGGTATTGTTGATATGGAAAAAGAAGAAGTTAGTGGATATTTTCCTGAATTTTTTAAATTGAAAGATCAGTGTAAATTTAATAACTGCTTGCATAAGGATGAACCTCATTGTGCTATAAAAGATGCTCTGGAAAGAGATGAAATTGCTTGGTCACGTTATAATAGTTATCTTAAAATTCTAGAAGGAGAAGACGAACATTATCGTACAGATATTTATAATGATGATCGTGCTGCTAGCGATGAAACAAGAAAGTAAAAATAGTTTAAAGTCAAATTTATTTGAACTTTAAGTTGGTAATAATTATTTATACGAAATGAATTCACAATTTATAATTTATAATTCACTATTATTTTGAGAGTTGTTCTTCAAAGAGTTTCTTCAGCTTCGGTAGTGGTTGATGGTAATAAGGTAGCCGATATCCAAAAAGGGTTACTTATTTTTGTTGGTATTGAAGATGCCGATACACAGGAAGATATTGATTGGTTGGCTGGAAAAATAACCAAAATCAGAATTTTTAACGACGAAAAGGATGTTATGAATTACTCTGTTCAGGATATTAACGGCGAAATTATAGTTGTTAGCCAGTTTACACTTCATGCTGGTATTAAAAAAGGGAATCGACCATCTTACATAAAAGCATCAAAACCCGATATTGCAATTCCACTTTATGAAAACTTTGTAGCTACTTTGGAGAAGGAATTTGGAAATAAAATTCAAGCTGGAATTTTTGATGCAGATATGAAAATCAGCCTGTTAAATGATGGTCCTGTAACCATAACAATGGACAGCAAGAATAGAGAGTAAAAAGAGTCAATGTTTGTTAAATATTTCTAAAAATAATATATATTTGGCGAAATTACTTATTAAATGAAATCGATTCTCTTCTCATTATTTTTTATTTTATTTTCATTCACTTCCATTGCTCAAAAAATTGAATATGAATTTGTTGGAATTTCCGATAGCCTCAAAGAGAATGCTAATGCTGTTATTCGTTTAAATCAAATTGATATTGTGATTACTTCTCAGAGGAGTATGAAAACGAAACAGAAGAGAGTTATAACCGTATTTAATGAAAACGGTTTAAATGCAATTGACGCTACTGAGTATTATGATAAATCTACATCTGTTAAAAATATAGAGGCTACGGTATATGATGCACAAGGCAAAGAATTAAAAAAAATAAAACGCAAAGATTTTAGAGACGAAAGTGTTATCAGTGGAGGAATCTCTTTTCTGATAGTCGCTATATTTATTTAGATTATACTCCTATTCAATATCCATTTACTTTAATATACAAAAGTGAAGTTGAAACTTCGACAACTGCTTTTATTCCTAAATGGTTCCCCATCGATAATTATTATACAGGCTTAGAAAAAAGCATTTTGAATGTAACTTATCCAAATAATTTAGGATTCAAAAAAAAAGAATTTCGTTTATCAGGATTTGATATAAAAAAAACTACAGACACCAATACTCAGGTTTCTTATATAGCAACTAATATACTAGCTCAAAAAAAAGAAGATTATAGTCCTGCTTTTAATGATGTTTTTCCTTGTGTTATGATGGGAATGGAAAGTTTTCATCTCGAAGGAGTTGATGGAAATGCTACAACATGGGAAGCTTTTGGGAAATGGTATGCTGATAAAGTTTTATTAGGTACAACAGTTTTGCCTAATGAAACCAAAATTAAAATAAAGAAATTGGTAGGAGATGAAAAAGATCCAGTAAAAAAAGCTAAAATAGTTTATGACTATGTGCAAAAAAAATCAAGATATGTAAATATTGCTATTGGTATTGGAGGATGGAAACCAATGTTTGCAAATGATGTAGATCGTTTAGGTTATGGAGATTGCAAAGCATTAACAAACTATACAAAAGCACTTCTAGAAGTTGTTGATGTTCCTTCTTATAACACGATTTTATATGGAAGTCCGTATAAAATGGATATAGACTCAGACTTTGTTTCTATGCAAGGAAATCATATGATATTGTCAATTCCTGATGGAGATAAGTATATATGGCTTGAGTGTACAAGTCAAGATGATCCTTTTGGGTATCAAGGCACTTTTACTGATGATAGGAATGTTTTAATAATTAAACCAGAGGGAGGTGAAATTGTTAGAACAACCATTTATGAAGATAAAAATAATACTCAAATAAGTAAAGGAAATTATGCTTTATCGGAAGAAGGAAATTTATCTGGAGCTATCGTAATTGTTTCAGAAGGTTCTCAGTACAGTAAAAAAACGGGAGTTGAGAAGTTGCAACCCACAGATAAAGATGCACATTATAAAAGTTATTGGGATAATATTAATAACTTAAAAATTAATAAGACTGTTTTTTTTAATGATAAAGAGCGTGTAAGATTTACAGAAGATGTTCAGATAAGTGCTTCTAATTATGGAGTTGTTTCAGGAGGTAAAATGATGTTTGTGGTAGATGCTTTTAATCAATATACAGGAAGTATAAAAAGAATTAGAAATCGAAAGAATTCATTGCAAATACAAAGAGGATATTTAGATATTGATGAAATAGAAATCAATCTTCCAACAGGATTTACAATCGAATTTTTACCTTCAAATTTTGAATTAAAAGGAAAATTTGGGGAGTATAAAACAGAAATAAGTAAAAAAGAAAATAATAAATTAATTTACAAGCGTTCCATGTTACTAAATAAAGGGGAGTATTCGAATAAAGAATATGATGAATATCGTCTTTTTATGGAGAAGATTAACAAAAATGATAATGCCAAAATTATATTAACCAAGAATTAACCAAATGAAATTTAATCAATTAACCATTGTTTTATTTGTTGTGTTTTCTTTTTCGAAAATTACAGCACAAGAATTTAAATTAGGAAAAGTATCAATTGCAGAATTGCAGGAAAAGGTGCATCCTAAAGATACTTCAGCAGCTGCTGCAATTTTATATAGAAAAGGAGTTTCTCGTCTTTCGTATGATATGAATTCTGGGTTTGTGATGATGACAGATGTGGAATGTCGAATTAAAATTTATAAAAAAGAAGGTTATGAATGGGCAAATCAAAATGTAACGTATTATGTAGGAGATAGTAACTTAAAAGAGAGTGTTGCTTTTTCGGATGCAGTAACATATAATTTGGTTGTTGATAAAATTGAGAAAGTAAAACTTAAAAGCGATGGGATATTTGATGAGAATATTAATAAATATCGCAATCAGAAAAAAATGACAATGCCAAATGTAAAAGAGGGATCTGTTATTGAATACAGATACACAATAAAATCTCCAAGTATAGGATCAATGAGAGATTGGTATTTTCAATCTTCTATACCTGTGAATTATTCTGAATTTACAACACGTATTCCAGAGTATTACGTTTTTAATGCAAAACAAAAAGGATATATTTTTCCTGAAGTTAAAGTAGATAAAAATACGGAATCTATCACGTTTGTAAATAAAGATAGATCTGAATCGGGAGGATTTAATGCTTCGACTAAAACAACCTATTCAAATGATAAAGTTGATTATATAGAAACTAAAACTAGTTATATCGCAAAGAATTTACCAGCGATGAAAGAAGAAGGTTATGTTAATAATATATATAACTATACTTCGGGTATAGAGCACGAATTGTCTATAATAAAGTTTCCAAATAAGCCAATTGAACTATTTTCAACAGATTGGAATTCAGTTGCGAAAACAATATATAATTATGATAGTTTTGGTGCAGAATTAAATAGAACAGGATATTTTGAAGATGATTTAAAAGCTTTACTTGCAGGTGTAAGTGCTCAAGATGAAAGAATTAAGGTAATATTTAATTTTGTAAAATCGAGAATTAACTGGAACGGATATTTTGACTATGGATGTGATAACGGTGTAAGAAAAGCATATAAAGAGAAAACGGGTAATATAGCCGATATAAATCTTATGTTAACAGCTATGTTGCGATTTTCAGGATTAACGGCAAATCCTGTTTTAGTAAGTACACGTTCTAATGGGATTGCGATGTTTCCTAATAGAACAGCTTTTAATTATGTAATTGCAGCTGTAGAAACTAATGAAGGGATTATTTTGTTAGATGCTTCGAGTAAATTTTCTACTCCAAATGTTTTGCCATTTAGAGCTTTAAATTGGATGGGAAGATTAATACGAAAAGATGGAACTTCTGAGGAGATTGATTTAATGCCAAATAAGCAATCATTTGATAATATTGCAATTAATTATAGCGTAAATCCAGAAGGAGGTGTTGTTGGTAAAACAAGAAGACAATGTTCAGATTATAACGCAATGATTTTTAGAAATAATGTTGATAATGTTAAAGAAGATACTTATTTAGAAAAGCTAGAGAATGATAATGATAAAATTGAAATAAGTGAATACATGAGGACAAATGAAAAAGAATTGGAGTTGCCAACAGTTGAGACTTTTTCATTTACAGGTTCTAATCTTTGTGAAGTTATCGGAGGGAAAATTTATATAAATCCGATGTTGTTTTACACAAAAAAAGAAAATCCATTTAAGCAAGAAGACCGAGAATATCCTATAGATTATGGTTTTCCTTCATTGGATAAATATAATATAACAATTCAAATTCCTGATGGATATACGGTAGAGACACTTCCTGCACCAGCAGCAATTGTAATGGAAGATAATTTGGGAATGTTTAAATTTATGGCGGCAGTTAATCAAAATTTATTACAATTGGTAATAACACATCAGATAAACGCAGCAATAATACCAGCAGATCATTATTCGATGTTACAAGAATATTACAAAGGTATGATTGCTAAGATAAATGAAAAAATAGTTTTAAAAAGAATATAATATGAGGTTTTGGAGTTTAGTAATAGTTGGTTTTTTATTTTTTTGCATTTCAAAAATTAATGCCCAAAGTTATGATTTGGGTAAAGTTACTGTTGCAGAATTGAAAGAGAAAGTAAATCCAAACGATACAACAGCTCCAGCCGCAATTTTGTTTAAAAAAGGAAGAACATTTTATACTTTTACTAAAGATAAAGGCTTTTTTGCCAATCATGTTTATGAATTTAAAATTAAAATTTATAAAAAAGAAGGACTAAGATGGGCTGATCAAAAAGTGCGTTTTTATGTTGGTTATGAAAATTTGAATGAGGATCGATTAGAGTTTTCTAATGCAGTAACGTATAATCTGGAAAATGGATCTATCGTAAAAAACAAACTAGATAATCAAGGAACATTTAAGAAAAAAGTAAATAAATATTGGAGTGAAAAAATAATAACACTACCAAATGTAAAAGTGGGCTCTATTATTGAATACAAATACATTCTTAAATCTGAAAATATTGTAAAATTACCAGATTTTGATTTTCAATATGATATACCTGTAAGCTATTTTGAATATAAGACAGATATTCCAGAATACTTTATTTACAAGGCAATTTTGACTGGAGGAAGAGATAAGATAGAAACAGATTCAAAATTAACTAATGTAAGGCAGTCATTTGATGATGATTATAGTAAAACAACTTTAATTTCGTATAATCAAATTAGCGCCTTTTACAGAGGAAAGGATATTCCAGCATTAACACAAGAACCTTATGTAGATAATATTGAAAACTATAAAGGTTCTATTCAACATGAATTAGAAAGGGTTCGTTATCCAGATCAGCCTGTAAAAGATTATGCAATGACATGGGAGGGCGTAGCGAAAAATATTTTTAAAAATGAGAAGTTTGGAAAAGAATTAAAAGAAAAAAGTTTTCTTTTAGAAGATGTTAAAAGACTATTGACTAATGTTGAGTCTCAGAGAGACTGAATATCATCTTCAAATTTGTTCAGAACAAAATGAATTGGAATGAGGTTAGCGATTGTTATACCGATAAAGGTGTGAAAAAGGCTTATGAGGATCAAACAGGAAATACAGCCGAGATCAACTTTATTTTAATTAATATGCTCAAATTGGCTGGTATTGATGTACACCCTGTTTTAGTAAGTACAATAGAAAACGGAGTACCAGTTTATCCCACAAGAATAGGTTTTAATTATGTAATCGCTGCTGCTGAGATTGATGGAAAACAAATATTTCTAGATGCAGCTCGTAAATTTACTTATCCAGGAGTTTTACCTTTAAATGTTCTCAATTGGGAAGGAAGATTGATTAAAGATGACGGAACATCAAATGAGGTTAATTTAATGCCAACAAAAACATCAAAAGAGCTTATAAATTTGGTGGTTAAAGTTGATAATCTGGGTAAAATAGAAGGTAAAATTAGAATTCAAAGAACCGATTACGAAGCATATCGTTTTAGAGCCCAAAATGCTAATGGTAATCAGGAAAATTATCTCGAAAGATTGGAAAGTCGATTGGGAGATTTGAAAATTTCAGATTATACAATAGAGAATAAGAATACTAATTTTCAAGATCCTGTAATAGAAACATTTTCATTGGTTTCAGACAATCAGGTAGATATTATTGGAGGAAAGGTTTTTATTGAGCCATTGTTGTTTTTTACAAGATCTAAAAACCCTTTTAATCAGGAAGTAAGGCATATGCCCATTTATTTTGGATACCCAACTCAAGAAAAAATTAATTTAAATATAGAAATTCCAGATGGATATGTAGTTGAATCATTGCCAACCCCTCTTCGAATTTCGTTGAGAATAAAGAAATAGTTTATCTGTTAAATGTATCAAGTGAAGGAAACAAAATTCAAATAAGTAGCTTAAAAGAAATTAACAATAGTATTTTTGCTGCAGAGAAATATAGCGGATTAAAAGCTTTTTTTCAGAAAATAACTACCAGTCAAAATGAAAAAATAGTTTTAAAAAAAATATAAAAATGGATTTAAAAAATGCTCAACTAGATGTTGATACTTGGATAAAAGAACATGGAGTTCGCTATTTTAACGAATTAACTAATATGGCACAACTTACAGAAGAAGTAGGGGAGGTAGCCAGAATTATTGCACGTCGTTACGGAGAACAATCAGAAAAAGAAAGTGATAAGAATAAAGATCTAGGAGAAGAATTAGCCGATGTAGTTTTTGTCGTTTTATGTTTAGCAAATCAAACAGGGATTGATCTTCAGGCAGCTTTTGATAAGAAAATGGATTTGAAATCTATCCGAGACAAAGACCGTCATAAAAACAACGATAAACTAAAATAATGTGATAAGTTAGGGTAAAGCTTTGGAGTATCCTTTTTTTAAAATAAATTTGTCAAAACGCATAAAATAATTACCCTACAATGAATTTACTATTAAAAACATCTCAAGCTAATTTACAAGGACAAATAGCAGTAACTGGATCAAAAAGCGAAACAAATCGATTATTATTGTTACAGGCTTTGTTTCCGAATATTAGTTTGGCAAACACATCAAATTCTGATGATAGCGAAGTAATGCAAAAAGCATTAGTTGATAATGAAGAAATAGTAGATATTCATCATGCAGGAACAGCCATGCGTTTTTTAACGGCATATTTTGCGGTTAATGAAGGTAGAGAAGTAGTAATGACAGGTTCAAGCAGAATGCAAGAACGACCGATTAAGATACTTGTTGAAGCTTTGGCTCAGCTGAGTGGAGATCTCATACCTAAAAGACGAAGGATATCCTCCAATTCGTATTAAAGGGAAAAAAATAACAGCTTCGAAAGTTACATTAGCTGCCAATGTAAGTAGTCAATATATCTCTGCATTGTTGCTTGTAGCGCCTAAATTAGAAAATGGATTAGAGCTTACATTAGAGGGAGAAATTACTTCTATACCTTATATAAAAATGACTTTGGCTTTACTTAATGATTTAGAAATTCAAACTAGTTTTGAAGGAAATGTAATTAAAGTATATCCAAAATCAGAAGTGAGTGCAAAAGAGATGGTTGTAGAGTCAGATTGGAGCTCAGCTTCTTACTTTTTTAGTTTGGTGGCTCTTGCCGATACAGCTTCGATCACGCTTAGTAGTTACAAAGAAAATAGTTTACAAGGAGATTCAGCATTGGTATCACTTTATGAGAAGATGGGAGTTCAAACTACGTTTCAAGATAATAAAATGACTTTGACTAAACAGTCAAATTTTAAATTTGAAACGGTAAACTTCGAATTAAATAATACTCCAGATATTGCGCAAACTATTGTGGTTACTTGTCTTGGATTAGGAATAGGTTGCCATTTAACGGGTTTACATACCTTAAAAATTAAAGAGACAGATAGATTAGAAGCTTTAAGAATTGAATTAACTAAATTGGGGGCTGCTATTTCAGTAACGAATGATAGTTTAACGCTTATTGCTACAAATGAGATTAATCCAAATATAAAAATTGCTACTTATAATGACCATCGTATGGCAATGGCATTTGCTCCGTTAGCATTAAAAGTGCCAATAATTATAGAAGATGCAGGGGTAGTTTCTAAATCTTATCCAGATTTTTGGAAAGATTTAACAAATTTAGGATTTGAGACAACAGAAATAGTTGTGTAATAATCAATGTTTACGGCTAAAATCATGGATAAACTTTGAAGTTTGCAATTTTTAAACTAAATAAAAGCCAAAAGACTTGACAACGCCTATCTCACAATCGTATATTTGCACTCTAAATAAATAGACTACATGAAATTATCTCATTTTCAATTTAATTTACCAAAAGAACTTTTAGCTGAATTTCCAGCTGAAAACAGAGATGAGTCTCGTTTGATGGTAATTGATCGTAAAAAACAAACTATAGAGCACAAAATGTTCAAAGATGTAATCAATTACTTTGATGATGGTGATGTTCTTATCTTAAATAATACAAAAGTTTTCCCTGCTCGTTTGTACGGAAACAAAAGAAAAAACTGGAGCAAGAATTGAAGTTTTCTTATTAAGAGAGCTTAATTCAGAGCAACGCCTTTGGGATGTTTTGGTTGATCCAGCTCGTAAAATCCGTATCGGAAATAAATTATACTTTGGTGATGACGATTCGTTGGTTGCTGAGGTTATAGATAATACTACTTCTCGTGGTAGAACATTACGTTTCCTTTATGATGGTTCTTATGAAGAATTCAGAAATAAATTAACAGAACTTGGAGAAACTCCAATTCCTAAATATATCAGTAGAGACGTAACTCCAGAAGATGCAGAAAGATATCAAACGATATATGCTAAAGAAGAAGGAGCTGTTGCAGCACCAACTGCTGGATTGCATTTCTCAAAACACCTTTTGAAAAAATTAGAGATTAAAGGAGTAAATTTTGCAGAAGTAACACTTCATGTAGGTTTAGGAACTTTTAATCCTGTTGAGGTTGAAGATTTATCAAAACATAAAATGGATTCTGAAGAGCTAATTATTACTCCGGAAGCTTGTGAGATTGTTAATAATGCAAAAGCAAACAAAAAACGCATTTGTGCAGTAGGAACAACATCAATGCGTGCTATTGAAAGTTCTGTTTCATCACAAAACACATTAAATCCTTTTGAAGGCTGGACAAATAAATTTATTTTCCCTCCTCATGATTTTAGTATTGCAAACTGTATGATTACAAACTTCCATACGCCAAAATCAACATTATTAATGATGATTTCTGCGTTCTGTGGACATGATTTAATGAAAAAAGCATATGAAGAAGCTATAAAAGAAGAATATAAATTCTACTCTTATGGTGATGCAATGCTTATCATCTAAGAAATATACAATAAGGTTAATTCATAAATCTCGCTATTATTTTAATAGCGAGATTTTTTTTAGAATTTAATTAACCTGATATACTAGTTTTACTGTAATATTAGCAGTTTTGTTTTTTGAAGTTGTATTAAATGAGCCTCCGTAAGAAAAATCTTCAGATGAGTTTTGTCCTGTAATTTGAAAAACTCCCATGTCAGATTTTTTTAATCTTCCTAAAGTAGCGTCTGCATTTTCGGCAATACTTTTGGCTCTGGAACTAGCGTCTTTGGTTGCTTCTGCAATCATTTTTATTTTGAGTTCAGCTAGTTTTGTATAGTAATATTCAGGAGGATTAGAATAGAATTCGATTCCAGAGTTTATTAACTCACTAGATTGTCTAGAAATTTCCTCAATTTTATTTACTTCTTTAGATTGTATGGTTACATTTTGTGTTAATGTAAATCCTGTGAAAATTTGCTGTTTTGGAGTTCCGTTTTCATTGTACGAAGTATCAAAATCTTTATTGAAGTTTACTGCAGAGAAAACCATTTCTGAAGCTTTGATTCCTTTGCTGGTTAAATAGCTTTTTATTTTCTCTCTATCACTATCTAGTGAGGCATAGGCTTCTTTTAGGGTAAGACTCTTTTTAGAGAATGAACCGCTCCAAACAATTAAATCAGAAACAAAATCTGTTTTTCCTAAACCAGTAACGCTAATAGTGTCGTTACCTTTATTTCTATTTTGAAAGGCATTTGAAAATAAATAAGCAGAGATAACTACTGCTAAAGAAATGATAATGATGTTTAAATTATGTTTCAACATGGCTTATAATTTTAAATTAAATCAAATATATCGAATTAATTGTATTTATTTTTAACATAGGCTTATAGCTTTCTACTTTTGTCTTAGTCCTTTTTTTTTCTACATTTACCAAACAAAATTTTAACAATGACTTTCGAAAACACCCGTGAATTTGCACAAAAACTTGATTCACAAGATATATTGCGCAAATATCAAGACGAATTTATTTTTCCTGAAGTGAATAATAAAAAGGTTATTTATTTTACTGGAAATTCTTTAGGATTACAACCAAAGCGTACAAAATCATATGTTGATGAAGTAATGGCTGATTGGGCAAATCTTGCCGTTGAAGGGCATTTTTATGCCGAAAAACCGTGGTGGGATTACCAAGAACGTTTTGCTAAACCGCTTAGTAAAATTGTTGGGGCTTTACCAAGTGAAGTCACTGTGATGAATACATTAACAGTTAATCTTCACTTATTGATGGTTTCTTTTTATAGACCAACAGCAACAAGATATAAGATTATTTGCGAAGAAAAAGCATTTCCATCAGATCAATATATGTTTCAGAGTCAAGTACATTTTCATGGCTATAAAACAGAAGACGCTATTGTAGAAATTAAACGTCGTGAAGGAGAACACAATATCCGATTAGAAGATATTTTGGCAAAAATTGAAGAAGTAGGAGATCAATTGGCTTTAGTATTAATTGGAGGAGTGAACTATTACACAGGACAAGTTTTTGATATGAAAACGATCACTACAGCTGGACAAAAAGCAGGTGCTAAAGTAGGTTGGGATTTAGCACACGCAGCAGGGAATATAAAATTAGAATTACATAATTGGAATGTTGATTTTGCAGCTTGGTGTAGTTATAAATACATGAATTCAGGACCAGGAAATGCATCTGGTTGTTTTGTGCACGAAAAGCATCATAATAATCCAGATTTACCTCGTTTTGCAGGTTGGTGGGGACATAATAAAGAACGTCGTTTTAAAATGGAACCCAATTTTGACCCAGTACACGGAGCAGATGGTTGGCAGATAAGTAATTTACCAGTACTTTCTTTAGCACCTTATTTAGCATCAGTAGAAATGTTTGATGAAGTTGGAATGGATGTTCTGATTGCAAAAAGAGATAAGATTACAGCTTATCTTGAATATATTCTACATGAAATAGATAAGGAAGTAAAAGGAAATTTTGAGGTTATTACTCCAGCAGATCCTAAGGAAAGAGCATCACAATTATCTGTGTTTTTGCATGGAGAAGGACGAAGTTTATTTGATTATTTAATGAAAAATGGTGTTATTACCGATTGGCGTGAACCTAACGTTATTCGTTTAGCTCCCGTTCCTTTGTATTGTTCTTTTGAAGATATGTATGAATTTGGACAAGTTTTAAAAAGAGGAATTTTAGAATAATCTAAATTTAAATAAATAAAATATTTTAAAGTCAGCTAATTCAAACGTTATGAGTTAGCTGACTTTTTTGCATCGTTTAATTTTATAACGATCTCTTGAAATTATGTAATCACATACAAAAAGTTTAGGCTTTACTTTGCTATGTTAGTAAGAACCTAAAAATTACAATCATGAAAACATTATATTTAATACTATTCTCTTTTGCGATTATCTCGTGTCAGAATCAAGGGAAGATAGATATTCAGAAAGCTAAACAAGCGAGTATTGATTCTATGAAAGTTGAAATTAATAAGCAAAAAGTTATTGATTCAATGAAAACAGAGATGGTAAAAGTTCAGGAAGAAAAGGAGAAAGCTCAGGTAGAAGCAGTACCACAAAAGGTAGTAGTTGTTAATCAGCAAGCACCAGCTGCAGCTGCGGCACCAAAGAAAAAAGGATGGAGTTCGACTGCAAAAGGAGCTGTAATTGGAGCAGGTGTTGGAGCAGTTACAGGAGCAATTATCAGTAAGAAAAAAGGGGAAGGTGCAATAATAGGAGGATTAGCAGGTGCAGGAGTTGGAGCAGGAACTGGAGCAATTATAGACGGAAAAAAGAAAAAAGAATAGAAGAGACCACTATTCTTCGAATAAAAGTTAGTTATATTCAAATAGAAAAACCACCTCAAATTAATTTTTAGAGGTGGTTTTTTGTATAATAAAGAAATGATATTAATTGTTTTAAGCTGGAATAGCTATAGCAATAAGTTTCGTTCTATAATCATTAAATTGATTTTGAATTTCTATTTTATTCTTTTTAAAGTAAGGAGAAGCTGTTATCAGATTTTCGTAGTATTCAATTCCGCTTAAAAGATTGTCTTTAAAAGCTTGTAATTTTTTAGTTTGTGCAGCTGTTATTTCTGCCGAAATATTTTCGATATCTTTCTTAAAATAATCCAAGTACATTTTTAATTCCTTCACGAATAAATTTGGACGATTTTCAACACGTATAACCGACTTGTTTCCATAAATGTGTTGTACCATGTCAGATAAAGATACTTCTTGATCAAAATAAGCCATGTTAGGACCAGGGCATATAACAACACCTTGAGCTTGTCCTTTTATTTTAATGTCGTTCTCTATATAAGAAGCATTTGCTAGTCCTACACATAAGCATGATTTCTCAGTAATAGCAGCTTTAGATTTCTCATAAAATGCTGGAGAAAGAGTGTTTTTTATAGTTTCTAATTCAGCTAATTTTAAATCCTGAAATTTTTTAGAAGCAGAGCAAGTTCCTTTTGGGTCATATTCTTTACTTAACGCCAAAAATTTCTTTGGACAAGAGCTGCCGGCTTTATTATCATGAATACGTTTTTGTTTAAGAATTTCGTTAGAAGTACCTCTTAAGGTATTAAATGGTACGCCTAAAGGAGAAATATGACTTAAGTATAAATCTTCTTCTTGGGCTTTCATTAATAAGTTTCGAGTAGGTTGATCAACAGATGTCGCTTCAGGAACTAGTAAAAAAGGAGTTCCCCAACCTACAGAATCTACATTATAATTATCTAGCAAAAATTCGTGTTCTTCGGCAGTTCCTACACCTCCTTGTACGGTAATTTTAAGGGGTAAAGGATTTTCAGGAACTAAAAATTGTTTTTGCTGTAACGCTTTTACCATCAAATCATGAGCAGATTGAATCAATTGGCCTTTTTTCTGCTTGAATTCTTCTAAGATAGGACCTAACAACAAACCTTCAGTAGCAAATGCATGTCCACCACAATTTAATCCAGACTCAATACGATATTCAGAAACCCAAAGTCCTTTTTTTGCCAAAAAGTTACCTTGAATCATAGCCGATCTAAAGTCACTTACTTTAAGAATGATTTTCTTTTTAAGCTCATTATCACTATTTGGAAAAAAATCTGGAAAATTCTCGAAGTAGCTATATAATCTAGGATTCATACCTGCAGAAAGAACTAAAGAAGATTCTAGATTACTGTTAGCAAAACCGCGAAGGGCTGCATGAGCATCATTAAATTCAATAGGTAATTGTTCGTCTTTGATAAAGTTATCTTTATCCAGTTTTGTCATTATGTTTACATCGATAGCACCTGCAGAGAGATGTGATTCAATATAATTTTGGATGTTTTCTTTAAAAGAAATACCATCTTCCATTAAGTTTAAAATCCCTTTTTTTATCTCAGAAGTATTAGGTAGCATCGAGATGTAATTCTCTAGAACTTGTTTGCTTTCAGATAATTCGGTTTTGAAACTTTCAAATTTTTGTTTTACGATTTTGTCTACTAAATTTAAGTAGGTTGTAATGCGCTTGGCTCTGTAATCGTGAATTTTTTGACTTATTTCCTGATAAGAAGAATTGAACTTTTCAGAATAAAAAGCAGTCATCTTTTCAATTAACTCATCATCTGCAATCGAAATTACGGATGAAATACCATATTTAGCTACTCGAATCGGGCTATCAATAGTATAAGCGAGTCCCATTACAGGAATATGAAAAGAGTGTATAGGGGTTTTTGTCATTTGCTATTATTATAAAATTTAATAAATGACAAATGTTGTAAAATCATTTTATTTAAAAACTGATATATGTCATGTTTATAGCGAATTAAGTTGCTTTTTTTAGATAATTAAATCAAAATCTTCTTGAAAGACTCTGCTATAGATCTCCATAAAAAATTATAAAAAGACTTTTCCTGAATTCGATCTAATTCTATTTTTGTCTTTTTAGCTTCATTATCGGAGTCTTTCTTAAGTATTAAATTGGCTAAAGAACTTTTTAATTTTGCTTCTTTTTCTGGATTTTTCTTTTTGTATAAAGTAACTTTTAAGTCCTTGTATTTTAAACTTGCATTTCCTGTGGCTTTTTTATCATTTCCAGTAATGTCAAAATGGTAATCATCAAAAGTACCTTTAAATGAAGTATTAGTATATGGTTTTGTAAACGCATACATTGCCTGAACATCAAATTTTGCAATGCTTCCTTTTATACGAAAACTATCGTTTTTATCCAGAACGTTTAATGTCCAATGTACATTTAAAGGAGAATTTTTCATAAAAAGACAATTGATTTTGATATCTAAATCGGCTACCTTTTTTAATCCAAAACCACTCTGCAGATTTGTAGCGTTTAAGTTAAAACGACTGAAAGTTAATATTGCAGACCCTTTCTGGAAATTGATTTCTTCTTCGTATACTAATTTTGAATTTTGGATAGAAAGAGTATCAATTTTTAAGAGGAAACGGAATTTTTCTGAGTAAAGAATTATATAATGGTTTTTTGCTTACATCATCTTCGGGTATTTTATTACGATAAATATTTGCATCTAAATCGTCAAAAACAATAGAATTTGCATTAAAGAAGAACAGATCATTTTTAAAGCCCCAATTCATTGAATTGATATTAATGTCCGTTGCTGTTACGGTGAAAAGATCTTTTTCTTTAGTTATTTTCTGTACAAATTGATGACGAGATATAAAGGGATATAACTGAAGTTTTTTACTTTTAATGAATGATTATTAGTTGCTATTTTCGAAGCATTAATAGTGTAAAACGAGTTGGGTTTGTAATATGTGCTATCACAATTTAGAGCATATTTTTGATACGAAAAGGGGATTTTCTGTTTAAGTGTTTCTTCATTAATAAGAATTCCTTCTAATACAAGGGCAATATTTCGTGTGTATAAAATGGGTTTGTTTGTTTTGGTAGACATAATATCTAAACTCGCTTTATTGAGATAAATATTAGAAACAACAATGATTTTTTGAAAAGGCTCGATTATTTGTGTGCGAATGCTATTGCTATTGTCGATTGCTTTTTCATCTTTTTTGTATAATATTACCCGAGCACGATCAATCGTGATACTTTTGGCGCGTAAAACATCATTAAATACAAGATTCCAAATACTAAAATCGTTTATAGCAACTGTCTCGATTTTAGAATAAATTCCAATTTTGGCAGCACTATCTTTAGATGCATTTTTAGGATTGACAACAATGTTAGATGCATAGATGTCTGCTGCCCAAAGGTCAATTTTTATATCTTCGTAAGTAATTTGATATGGCGTTTTATTATTGTCCTGAATGATTTTAGGAAGTTGTTTTTTTACCCAAAAATTTAATCCTGAGTTTATTAAAAACAAGAGGGCTATAAGCGAAAGGATTCCTATAATTATTTTTTTATTTAAAGACATCTAGTGCGTATTTTATTTTAAATATATAAATTTAAAGACTTAAAAGGAATAACTTTTAGATACAATTGTGATTTTGATAATAATACATTTCGTTAAAATATTTATTTATACAATTTAGAAGCATGAAAAAAATCAAAAAAATACTGCTCGTTTTGTTCTTGGTACTTGTTGTTTTAGGAATCGGTTTATGTACTTATATTTTTCATTTAAAACCAAAATACGAAGGAGAAGTAAAACTGAAGAATATTCAAAAAGAGACAACGGTATATTTTGATGATTTTGGAGTGCCGCATATTTATGCTAATTCCCAAAAAGAAGCCATGACTGTTTTAGGTTATGTACACGCTCAAGATCGTTTGTGGCAAATGGAGCTAATGCGTCGCATAGCATCAGGACGATTGTCAGAAATTTTTGGATCAGTAATGCTAAAAAATGACAAGTTTTTTTCGGGTTTAGGAATAGAGGAAGCATCGGAGAAAGCAATAGCTCAATTAGATAAAAATAGCCAGAGTTATCAATTAACAATGGCTTATCTGGATGGAATTAACCAATATATGGATGAAGGAGTAACGCCAATAGAGTTTCAATTGGTTGGCGTGAAAAAACAAAAATTTACTATAAAAGATGTGTATAATATTTTTGGATATATGTCATTTAGTTTTGCAATTGCTCAAAAGACAGATCCCTTAATGACTGATATTCGTAATAAATATGGAAATGAATATTTAAAAGATTTTGGTTTAAATGGCGAATTGAATACTACACAAATAAGAAATGCAAAAGAAACCCAAGAAGAGTATGCTGTAATTTCAAAATCGGTTGCTTCGCTTCTTGAAAAATCTCCAATTCCACCATTTATAGGAAGTAATAGTTGGGTAATAGCTCCCACAGAGAACAAAAAATGGTAAAGTTATTTTTGCTAATGATCCCCATATTGGGTTTTCACAGCCAGGAACATGGTACGAGGCTCATATAGCAACCCCAGATTTTGAACTGTATGGCTGTTATTTGGCAGGAACACCATATCCTTTATTAGGGCATAATAGAGATTATGCTTATGGATTGACAATGTTTGAAAACGATGACATTGACTTTTATCAAGAAGAAAATAAGCAGGGAGATTCTAATGAGTATAAGACACCAAAGGGTTATGAAAAATATGAGACTAGAAAGAAAATTATAAAAGTAAAAGATTCATCAGATGTTGTTGTAGATGTCAAGATAAGCCGACATGGGCCTATTATGAATGGATTAATAGAAGATTTAAGGAGTAGCACTAAGCCAATAGCAATGTCTTGGGTTTATACACAACAGCCAATAAAAATTCTAGATGCTGTTTATGGTATTTCGCATGCTAAAAATAAAAATGATTTTAAGAAGGCAGTCAGTCTTATTGCTGCGCCTGGATTAAATGTGATGTATGGAGATGCAAAAGGTAATGTAGGCTGGTGGGCAACAGGAACGTTATACAAACATAATAAAGGAGTAAATCCTAATTTTATTCGAGATGGAGCAAGTGGTAAAGAGGATATTGCTGAATATTTAGATTTTTCTAAGAATCCATCAGCAGAGAATCCAAAATGGGGTTATGTATATTAGGTCGTCCCAACAACAGGAGCATGTATTAACCTT